>JAEYYE010000336.1 GCA_023430945.1 Bacteroidota bacterium | reverse complement strand
GCTATGATCCATACGGCTTGGACTTGTATGGATTTGCATTTTCAGTTGAGATCATAGATCCCGGGAGCCAATTAATTGTATTCTATAATGCAGGTTGGCAGGATACGATCTACTACAGCTCTGTATTAGGTACTTTGCTATTGAGTGATGCAGGTTTACCGTTGGATACGACTGAGTACTTTGTGCCATTGAATGCAACCTATAACGGTTGGAGCGATGCATCTTTCAAGCGTGCTAATGGAAGCTATGTTGTTGGTGGCTCAATTCGTGGCCAAGATGAGATTCATTATCCTGCAGTGTTTTTTTTCTCTGCGCAGGGTAATCCCGATAGCCTATTCGCAATGAGCGAATTGGACGGTTGGATCGGTCGCCATACCGTTGAAACTTTCAATGGAAATTATTTATTATGCGGCGAGCGGAGCAATGGGAACGACCTGGACGGTTTCCTGATCAAACTTTCTCCTACAGGAAATACGCTCTGGACTTGGTCTGGAGGGGGGGGGAGTGCTGATTATGCCACTTCAGTGGGGGAAAGCTCGGATAGCAAGTATTACATGGGCGGTGCAAAGGAATTCTCGAGCAGCAATATTGATTTCTGGGTCAAGGCTTTCGATACTTCTGGTCAACCCCTATGGGATACGATATGGGGTTCTCCATATCTCGAAAGTGTTGCTTATGTACGTATTGCTTCGGATGGAGGTCTCTTGGTCGCTGGGGGATTTGGGATCTCTGCCGGGAACAATAAGGTAAAATATATAGCCAAGCTCAATCACGAAGACGGATCTCCGATCTGGGAACGCTTTTACGGACCGGGAGGATATGATGGAGCTCTCTTATCTCTGAAGGAACTTCCCAGCGGCGATCTGATCGGAACTGGTACACACGTGCTAGGGGTTGTGGATTACACAGGTGTGCTTCTGCGCACCACCAGCGAAGGCGATAGTCTTTGGATGCGTTATTACTATTATGAGGATTCCATCACCACCAACGGTCGTGGCATCTTTCGCGATGTAGAACCAACGCCGGATGGAGGGTTCGTTGCAGTGGGCAGTGCGTTCAGTGATGCGAATTACAGCCAGGATGTATGGGTGGTAAAGGTGGATCAACATGGCTGCATCGAACCAGGCTGCCACCTGATCACGGGCATGGAAACGCAGATCACCAACATGCGCGATGTGCTGCGGGTATGGCCGAATCCTGTTCATGCGGAAGGCCAGGTGCAAGTACAACTCGTTCTACCCGAAACCTTTGTCCCGCAAGGCGATCTGCGCATCACGGTCACCAGCAGCGATGGGCGGTTGGTCCATGAGGAAGCGGTTTACAACTCCTCAACTACCTCAACCCTCCAACTACCTCAACTTACACCTGGACTCTATCATATTCACCTGTGTGATGCCAGCCGATGGATCAGCGGTGCGAAACTCGTAGTGGAATGATCACCGGCTCGCAATGCTCCGCTGATCCAACCCCCAATTCAATTTCGTGCGCAACGTGCTCAGGAAATCATTTCCTTCCAATTGCACCATTTTCATCGAGAACGGCGCACGGCGGATCGTTACGCGGCTGTGTCCATCGATCGAGGTGCTGCGCGAATCGAGGTTGAGCAGGCACAGATCGGCGCGTGCTTCAAGTTGGAGCGTGATCGTGAAATGATCGGGCACCACGAACGGACGCACGTTCAGGTTGTGCGGTGAAAGCGGATTGATGATCAGCACATCGCTGGTGGGATAGAGGATCGGTCCGCCGGAGCTGAGCGAATATGCGGTGGATCCGGTGGGCGTGGAGATGATCAATCCATCGCTCCAATAGGTGTTCAAATAATCGGCGCCAAGATCCACGTGGATCGCGATCATGCTGGATGTATCGCGCTTGTGCACGCTCACTTCGTTCAACGCGAAATTCCGTTTCCCCAATTCCGGATGATCGGTCACTTCCAGCAGCGATCGGTCCTGGAGGGAATAATGTCCGTGGCGGATCGCATCGATCGCAGCATCCACATCCTCGATCCGCACGTTGGAAAGGAAACCCAGCCGGCCGAGGTTGATCCCCAGCACCGGTATCTCCGATCGGCCCACGAGCGCAACGGTATCGAGCAAAGATCCATCGCCGCCAAGCCCGATGCAGAGATCGAGATCGTTCGGGTTGATCTTCTTCTCTTCCATGGTCGGGAATTCCGGTTTCCGATCGGATGAAGCGCCGATCCATTCCGCGAGTGCGGGTGAGAGAAGTGGCTGGATCCTTTTGGCCACGAGCCGATCGAGAATGGACCAAACGAGCGGCAGGTTCTCCACATCCATCGCCCTTCCGTTCACGCCGACGTGCATCATTCAAAAAGGTTGTTTGAAGTGAAGGAAGAAGCCATGTTCACCGATCCCGTTCAGGCTGTATTCCGCGCGCACCACCTGATCGTAACTGGTTACCAGATCGATGCCGAGGCCGTGGCCGTTCAACCATGTGTTCGCAAGGAAATTCCGATCCGCATACAATTCATCCCAAACGTAACCCGCATCGGTGTAAACGTTCAGGTAGAGCGCGAAGTAAAGATCTCGGAACGCTTCCAGCGGAATGGCCTCGATCCGGAATGCGCGCGGCTTGATCAGCTGGTAGATCAGGTTGGCGCGGCCGTAGGCGAAATGCTGCCCATCGATCACATAGTATTCGTAGCCGCGGATCTGGTGGTCGTAACCAAGTCCCTGCTGCGCGTAGTAAGGCGGATCGCCGATAGTGGTCTTTCCGTTCAGGCTTGGCGCGAAGGTGAATTTCTCGCTCAGGCGGAACCAGCGTTGCAAGCCGAGTTGGAATGTGGTGATATCGGGTGAAGCAAGATCCAGGAGACCGAGCCCGAGCCGATCGAAACGCAGTTCCATGAAATGGCCTCTCCTTGGAAAATAGCGCAGATCGCGCGTATCCCAGATCAGCGAATAACCGGCGTTGAGGTAACGCGTGTGTGTGGAGGTCCCGTTGAAGAAATCCGGCGCGAAGAGCAGCACGGTGTCGCGGACTGCAGCCTGGTTGAAACCGAGCCGGAAGTGATGACGGAAATCGTGGTAGCGGCGCCAGGTGAATTCCACATCGGCGAGCTGTTCCTCCAGGTTGTTCTTGAACTGATCGCGCACCAGGATCCGTTGATTATCGATCGTTCCCGCGATCACTTCGCCGCGCTGCAGGTACGATCCGCCAACGCTCATTCCCCATCGCTGCGCCCGATCGATGTAGGGCACCGAGTAGCGGAACGCGTATTCCTCCGTGTAGCCGAACTGGGCCATCACGTAGATCGTTTCGTTCTGTCCACGGAAGTTGTATTTGTTCAGGAAGAAGCCATAGTTGATCCGCGAAAGATCCTTCGTTTCCCACCAGGTATTGAAGTTCGGATCGGCCAGTTCGAAGCTCACCGAAGGCCAGATGTACCAGCGCTCGCGCACCGAGACCTCGATGATCACGTTCTGCGGATCGATGTAAACGGGCAACACGCTCACGGTGTTGAAGAGCGCGGTGTTCATCAGGTTCTGGCGGCTTCTTTCAAGTTTCGCGTACATGTCCGTGAGGCGAAGCGTGTCGCCTTCGCGAAAAAGCAGTTCGCGAATGATGATCCGATCGCGCGTGCGCCGGTTGCCCGATAGAACGATCGAGCGGATCACCACCGATCCGCTGTCCCGTTCGATCGTACCCGCTCGATCGGCTTCCATTGAAGAAGCCGCGCGGGAAGTGCCGATCGAAGCCGTGAGAGTGAAGATCCAAAGGAGCAGGAGCGGAGCGCGGGCGGAAAGCATCTTGCCCAGTTCCGATCACGGATTGATGAAGCGCATCAGCTCCTCGTACCGGTCGCGCAAAGAGTCATCGAACTTCGATCCCTGGTACGTGCTCTTGATGAAATAATCGTAACGCTCGAAGGTCTGGATGATGCCGCCGATGTCCTCGCGATTGATCTTCACGGTGATCTCCACGCGAGCCGATCCGGGCAGCGAATTACTGTAGACGCTCAGCACTTTCGCATCGTTCCCCTCCACGATCCGCGCGATCTCCTGCAGGCTGTAGTCCTGCTGGTTCATCTCCAGCACCACGATGCTTCCCGGCTCGTGGATGTTGGTCACTTCGGCGAGTTTCTTCAACGCTTCGTGCTCGGTGATCGCGCCGAGGTACGTTCCCATTTCATCGAGCACAGGGACCACGGTAAGGCCGCGTTCACTGAAGAGCTTCATCACTTCGTAGATGTGCTGGCCACCGCGCACGTATGGTATCTCAACCTGCTCCATCACACTGCTCACCGCCACACGCGGATCGTTCCGATCCACAAGGTCCTGATCCTTCACCAATCCCACCAATCGGCGCTGTTCCACCACGGGAAGATGGCCCACCTTGAATTCCTCCAGCCAGTCGAGTGCGCGGCCAACATCGTCCTGCGGCCGTAGCGGCGGGATCGCGGGTGTGATCAGGTCGATGGCGTGCATTTTCGGGGCTGGTGCTTGCGGGTGAACTTACTTTTGGCCTTCACCCAGCGGGGCAAAGTAAAGGATAGCGGGTTGACGAGGCTGAGCGTTAATATCAACAAGATCGCCACGTTGCGCAACGCGCGCGGTGGAAATGTTCCCGATGTGATCGCCACGGCGCTCGCGATCGAACGTTACGGTGCACAAGGCATCACCGTTCATCCCCGGCCCGATGAGCGGCACATACGCAAAAGCGATGTTCGCGCGTTGGCGCCGCTGCTGAAGACGGAATTCAACATCGAAGGATTTCCTTCCGAGGAATTCGTCGCGCTCGTTCTGGAAGTGAAGCCGGCGCAAGTGACGCTCGTTCCCGATCCGCCGGGGGTGCTCACCAGCAACGCGGGCTGGGATACGATCGGGCATCGCGATCTGTTGAAGCAGGTGATCCATCGGTTCAAAAGTGAAGGGATCCGTACATCCATCTTCATGGGGACTGGAGTTGAATTGATCGCGCGCGCTGCCGACACCGGCACCGATCGGATCGAATTGTATACCGGTCCGTACGCGGAGGAATTCCGATCGGATCGCGAAGCGGCCGTCGCACCGTTCGTGAAAGCGGCGGAAAAAGCTGCGGAAGTTGGCCTGGGTTTGAACGCCGGACATGATCTTGATCTGGAGAATCTCGCCTTCTTCCAGAAGAACGTTCCGGATCTGCTGGAAGTGTCGATCGGTCACGCGTTGATCAGCGATGCGTTGATCTACGGGCTCGAGAACACGGTGCAATTGTATTTGCGTGAATTGATGGTGCACGAAGGAAAATGAGTGAAGCGGTCGATCTTTATTACCGGCGGCTCGGTCCGCAAGGCGCGAAACCCGTGGTGATCCTTCACGGACTTTTCGGCAGCGGCGACAATTGGGGGAGCATCGGCAAGGAGCTGGCCGAACCTTCCGATCCGAATGCCGAAGCGTTCGATGTTGTTCTGGCGGATCTGCGCGATCATGGGCGCTCGCCGCACACCGATCGGATCGATTATCCAACGATGGCTGGAGATGTGCATCAATTGATGGAGAAGCTTCAATTGAAGGATGTCACGCTCGTGGGGCATTCCATGGGCGGGAAAACGGCGATGATCGTTGCGCAGAAATGGCCCGATCTGTTATCGCGCTTGATCGTGGTGGACATGGGCCCGAAAGAGAACCGCAGCACACAGGATACGATCCTCGAAGCGATGCACACCGCCGATCTTTCCAAGGGAAGAACAAGGAAGGAGGTTGAAGCGCATGTTTCGGGTCTGGTGAAAGAACCCGGGGTCGTGCAATTCCTGTTGAAAAGCCTTTACTGGACCGATGACCAACGGCTTGCGTGGCGCATGAACGTCGATCTGCTGAAAGAACAACTGCCGAACATCCTTGCTGCGATCGGGCCGGAACAGGTGAAGGTGCCGACGTTGTTCATCCGCGGCGGGCAAAGCGATTACATCGTTCGCGAGGATATCCCGGCGATCAAGGAGCAATTCCCCAACAGCCGGATCGAAACGATCGAATTCGCTGGACATTGGGTGCATGCACAGGCGCCGGAGGAAGTGATCGCCTTGATCCGAGATCGATAAGGATCGCGGCCATTTTTCGTTGGATCACAGATGATCAGGTTCATCATTCCGTTCGTTCTTCTTCTCCTTCTTCGGATCGGGGCTTTTGCGCAGGATACGCTTCAATGGGTCCCATATCACGGAGGAATGGATCTGAAAGATGGGATCTACCTGGATTTCAACGCGTTCAAATTCAACCGCCCGATCCCGATCGAAAAGCTGCGCGATCCGCAAGGCATTCCGATCGGCGATATCCGATCGGTGGTGAGCAAACTTTACTGGCAACCCGATACCGGTGGGAGCCAGGCGATCAAGATGCACCGGATCTGGGGTTTCTGCCAGAACGATGCGATCTACGTGGCGGCTGGGAACGGCTTTTTCCGGATCGGATTGATGGGCAGCCTCAGCCACATGATGTACGAGCAGACCTACCGCGATTGGGATCCGTACTTCTATTCACGTGGCACCATGGATCGTACGTTCATCGTGCAACAGATGCTGGACATGCGAACAGGTGAATTCCTGCCCTTCAATGCCG
>JAEYYE010000326.1 GCA_023430945.1 Bacteroidota bacterium | reverse complement strand
GTGCTGCAATTGCATGCCACGTACATCGTCGCGCACCTGCGCAGTGGTTACATGATCGTGGACCAGCACCGCGCACATGAACGGATCCTGTATGAACGCCATCTGAAGGAACTCGCTTCGGGTGCCGGACTGAGCCAGACACAACTTTTCCCGCGCAACGTTGAACTGAACGCTGCCGATCATTCACTCGTGGAGGAACTGATGCCTGATCTGCGATCCCTTGGTTTCGATGTGCAATTGTTCGGCGGCCGCACCGTGCAGATCAACGGCATGCCGGCCGAAGCGACCGATGAGGACCCCGCGCGATTGCTGGAAAGCCTTCTGGAACAACTGAAGAACGAGAAAGCGTCGATCAAGAACGAACGCCACGCGATCCTGGCGCGCGGCATGGCACGCAGCCTGGCAATGCGCAGTGGCCGGATACTGGCACCACGTGAAATGCACGATCTCATCGACCGGTTGTTCGCCTGCGAAATGCCTTACTTCACGCCCGGTGGCAAACCCACGTTGATCACCTACTCCATGGAAGAACTCGCCCAACGTTTCGATCGGTAGATGCGACCATTCTCAAATTCTTTCGGTGGCGGGCTTCCCGTGGTGGTGAAGAACGTGCTGATCCTGAACGGACTTTTCTTCCTGCTGAAACTTTCGTTCGGCACCGATGCCATGGGCCGGAACCAGCTGGATACGATGCTCGGATTGTACTACATCGGTTCGCCGCTCTTCCAGCCGTGGCAGTTGGTGACACACATGTTCATGCATGGAGATCTCACGCACCTTTTCCTGAACATGTTCGCGCTGTTCATGTTCGGGGCGCCGGTGGAAAGGGTCTTCGGCTCACAACGGTTCCTCACCTATTACCTCGCCACCGGTTTCGGCGCAGTCGCGCTGCACACCGCTGTGAATGCCTTCGAAGTGAAGCAGGACCAGGACCAACTGGCCGCGTATGGTATACATGTTTCCGCGATCAAGGCCGCCGCGCTCGAATCGAGTTATGATGTGAGCGGTGCATACCGATCCATCGAAGCACTGGCGGTTGAAAGCGGTGCTCCGCCCGATACGATCATGCAGGTGTTCTTCGATCACATCGGTACCATGATCGGTGCTTCGGGCGCTGTGTTCGGCGTGCTGCTCGCATTCGGCATGTTGTTCCCGAACACGCAGCTCTTCCTGCTCTTTCCGCCGATCCCGATCAAGGCGAAATACTTCGTTGTAGGCTATGGCGTGCTGGAACTGATCGCAGGCCTTCGCCAGAGCCCTGGCGATAACGTGGCGCATTTCGCGCACCTCGGTGGAATGGTCTTCGGCTTCTTCATCATCCGCCATTGGCGCCGTAGCCTGCGGATCTGATCTTTCCGATCGGATCGCACCTCTGAACAAGATGACCGTTCGATCTATGATCCGAAGAACGATCTTTGCAAGGATGCGTTGAAGTGGGAGGATGGGTCTGCGAAACGACATACAAGGGCAGTGGCGCACCGGTGGAATGCTGGTGAAGTTGATCATGATCAACGCCGGCGTGTTCCTTTTCCTGCGCCTGTTCGATCTGGTGTTCTGGCTCGGCGGAAGTGAAGCGCCGGACATCACGAAATGGTTGATGAGCTCCAGCCACCTGCCCACGCTGGCCACGCGGCCGTGGACGGTGATCACCTACATGTTCACCCATTGGAGCATCGGCCACATCTTCTGGAACCTGTTGATCCTGTATTTCATCGGCCGCATCTTCGAGGACCTGCTCGGCCCGAAACGATTGCTTGGCAATTACATCCTCGGCGGTATGATGGGACTTGCGCTCTTCATCATCAGCTACAACCTTTTCCCTGTTTTCCGGGAAATGACCGGAAGTCCGATCCTTGGTGCTTCCGCCGGAGTGATGGCCGTGCTCGTCGGCCTCGCCGCGTACCGGCCCGATCTGGAATTGCATCTTTTGATCATCGGTGCGGTGAAGCTGAAATGGATCGCCCTGGCGATCGTGTTCATCGACCTGATCAGCATTCGCGAAAGCGGGAACAGTGGTGGGCATATCGCCCATCTGGGCGGCGCGCTCTATGGTTTCATGGCAAGCCAGCAACTGCTTCGCGGAAACGATTGGTCGCTGGGCTTCATCGGTTTCTTCGATCGCATCTTCAAGCGGGCGGATCGGAAACGGCCGATGGGGAAAATGCGTGTCGAGAAGCGTTTCGCGCGCAGCACCGTCGCCAGCGATGTTGCGTATAACGCGGCGAAGAAGGACAAGCAGGCGCGCGTGGATGCGATCCTCGACAAGATCTCGCGATCGGGGTATGACAGCCTGAGCAAGGAGGAGAAGGATTTTCTTTTCAAGGCGAGCGAAGGGTCATGAACGGGCTTATGCGCAGCAGCATCTGAATGGATCCGGGAGGGAACGTTCCTCAACCCGGTCACCGGCCATCGTTCTGGCACCGGCCGGTATGGTGGCTGAATATCGTGGCCGCGGTTCTGCTGCTGCTTACGTACCTCGCCCCGCACATCGATCCCAAACTGGCGTGGATACTGGCCCTGCTCGCCATGGCCTATCCGTTCCAGATCCTGGTGCATGGCATCTTCCTTGTCTGGTGGCTGATCTTCCGCCGCAGGCGCATGTTGCTCTCGCTGGTCTCGATCGCGATCGGCTGGAACTACTTCGGCCACCACTTCAAGTTCTCCGGAAAGGAGGAAGCATCCGCAGTGGAGATGGGCACGCGATTGAAGTTGATGAGCTTCAACGTGCGACTCTTCGATCTGTACAATTGGAGTGGCAATAAGGTCACGCGTGATAGGATCTTCGAGGTGTTCGAACGCGAGGATCCGGATATCCTCTGCCTCCAGGAATTCTTCCACAGCCCCGATCCGCGCTTCTTCCGCACGCGCGAACCTCTGTTGAACGACGGGCGTTTCGTTGCCGTGCACGATCGCTATACGCACAAAGCGCGTTTCGATCAGCACTTCGGCATCGCCACCTTCAGCGCATATCCGATCATCGATACCGGATCGATCTCATTCATCGAGAATCCGAACAACCAATGCATCTGGAGCGACATCTTCGTTCGTGGCGACACGATCAGGGTGTATAACGCGCACCTCGCTTCCTACCATTTCGGCGATGCGGAGTATAAGTTCCTTCAAGGTTTGGATACGCAGACCGATGGAGATTCGATCCGAAGCGGCGGAAAACGGATCTTGAAACTATTGAAACGCGGTTTCCAGCTCCGATCGGCCGAGATCGAGACGATCGCCGATCACATTGCGCACAGCCCGCATCCGGTGGTCTATTGCGGTGACATGAACGATGTGCCGATGAGCTACAGCTATGGCCGGTTACAGGAATATTTGCAGGATGCCTTCGTGATCGGCGGCAAAGGTCATGGCGGAACCTACATCGGGAAATTGCCGCCATTGCGGATCGATCACATCATGCACAGCCCTTCGATCGAAAGCTGGGCCTTCAATACACTTCCCGACGAACTCAGCGATCACCGCGCCCTCACCTGTTCTCTGGCTGTGCGTGATCGTAGCACAGAACTGCCTTAGTGACAGCTGCGGAAAGCCCGCAAGCGAGGCTTTTGCGAGTGCGGACTTGCAGTCCTTCTACTTCGCCCAGGATAAACTCGTGGCCCGACCCGTCTTCGTTGAAGCTTCGGCGGGCAAGCCCGCAAGATGGTTCAGTGAAGGCGGGGAACGCCCAACCCTTCGCGAGCTATAGGCGACAAGCTTACACCTTCACTCCCTCCAGCACTTTCCGCAGCGCTGCGTCCATCTTATCGAGCATCGCGTTCAGCTCCTGCTCCGTCCACGTAACGCGTATGTTGAAGCTGATCAGGCGGCTCATCACGGCATCGCTCTTGGGGAACTTCATCGTTTTCAGATCCTGCGGCAGGCCCAGTTCGTGCGCCACCATGCGGAAGGGCATACGCAGCTCCTTCAGGTGATCCCACTGTTTGATGTAGTGGTACATGTTGTCGAACCAGTAGCCGTGGCCGATGCCCGCTTCGTTGAAGAGCTTGCTGCACGCGCGCGCCGCATCTTCGCTGGGCAGCAACAGGTGGAAGAACGTTGCGCTGTCACCGGCCTCGTCCGTGTGGCGGCGGAATGAAAGACCGTTGATCTTCTCTAATCGATCCTGGATGATCCGCTTATTGCGCCTTTGCTTCTCCAGGATCATCGGCAATTTGCGCGCCTGCGCCAGCCCGATCGCCGCATTGATCTCACCGATCCGGTAGTTGGTGCCCATGATCGGATGCTTCTCCATGCCGCGGTTGTCGCCCTCGTGGTTGTGCCCGTGATCGCTCAGGTACTCGGCGGTCTTGATCAGCTGCTGATCGTCGGTGATGATCACGCCACCTTCGCCGCAGGTGTTGATCTTGAAAAAATCGAAACTGAAGCTGCCCATCTTCCCGTAAAGGCCAAGTTGCTTGCCCTTGTAGGTGGCACCGAGCGCCTGTGCCGTGTCTTCGATCAGCATCACTTCGTGCTCCTTGCAAACCGCCATGATCCCGTCCAGATCGGCGGCAGCCCCGCACATGTGTACCAGCAGCACCGCCTTCGTCTTCGGGGTGATCGCTTTGCGGATCCCCTCAGCGCTCAGGCAGAGCGTCTCATCGATCTCCGCGAACACTGGCAGCGCCCCGGCGAAGAGAACGCTCTCGATCGTGGCGATGAAGGTGAACGGCGGCACGATCACATGGTCGCCGTATCCCACTCCGCAGGCCGCCAGCATGGTGCTCACCGCTGTGCTTCCGCTAGATACAGCGAGCGCATGTTCCGCCCCGGTGAACTTCGCGATCTCCGCCTCGAATTCCTTCGCTTTCCAATGGCCCTTGCGTTGCGCATCGTGGTTGTAGCGGAAGAGCACACCGGTCTCCAGCACATCCATCACTTCTTTGCGTTCCTCATCGCCAAAGACCTCCGTACCGGGCATGTATTTGTGGGTTTAGAGGTGCAAAAGTAGATCGTGCGTGTTGGTGGTTTGGCCGCCTCACGGGCTGGGAGTTTATGCTGAGCGAAGCCGAAGGGCTGTAGCTGCCTCGCCTCTGCGGCCAGCTGCCACTCCCATCCCTGGCGGGGGATCCGAGTTCCACCGATAACTTAGCGACCAATGAAAAAACGTCCGCCAAGTGGCATGGGAGGCCTTATTTACAGCACCAACGGTGGTTACAAGGAGGAAGATACGCTGCCTCCACAACAGCAGAACCTGAAGATCCATCTCGATCGGTTGAAGGGCAACAAGGAGGTCACGCGGATCGTGGGATTCGTCGGCAAGGAAGCCGATCTGGAGGATCTGGGCCGATCGCTGAAAAGCAAATGCGGCGTTGGAGGCAATACCAAGGATGGTGCGATCCTTTTGCAAGGCGATCATAGGGACAAAGTGCTGACGTGGCTTACGGATAAAGGCTACAAGGCCAAGAAAGCGGGAGGATGATCCGATCGGAAGATCAGATCGATCAGATGATCAAATGATGAAGAAAGCCGGTCCCAAAGAACCTGAGATCTTTCGTTTCACCGCTGAAGTGATCCGTCCGGATATAAAAGGCGCGTGGTACTTCATCGAATTCCCGCACGATGTGCAGGAACTTTTCGGAACACGTGCCGCGGTGCGGATAAAAGGGAAATTGAACGGCGTGGAGATCGATCGGGCCCTGATGCCAACAAAAAGCGGCTTGCATGTGATCGCGTTGAGCAATGCCTTGCGCAAACAGTTGAAGGTGGGTGAAGGTGGTCAAGTGAGGGCGGAGATCTACAGAAATCCGGATCAGGATGAGCTTGACATTCCGGAAGAATTGGCCGAAACACTGGATTTCATCCCGGAATTCAAGGCTGGTTGGGAAAGGATCACGATCGGCCGCAGACGTGGGATCTGCCATTGGATCAGCAATGGCAAGAGCATGGAGACCCGCGCCAAACGCGTGGCCGAGACGTTGAAACGGTTCGAGGAGGGACACGATTGGTTCAAGAGCTCGCGTAATTCAGGCTAAGACCGGTCGGATCTAGATGATCCAATGATCCACAACGAACCAGCCGAGACCGGCTAATGTGAGCGCAGCGAAACCAATGGCTACATCACGCTTCAGTGCCGGGCTTCCCACGAAGACAATGATCAGGTATTTCATCACGGTATTCGCTATCGAAGCCAGAATGATCGCATTGGCCGCCAGTTGTAGCCCTTCCTCCGAATTCGAAAGTCGCGACATGCTCAGTGTGATCGCATCCATGTTG
>JAEYYE010000318.1 GCA_023430945.1 Bacteroidota bacterium | reverse complement strand
ATGCCTTCGAAGGATTCGAACCGGATATCGGTGTATTCCTTGATCTTCCTCCAAACACGTTGGCTCATTCTGGTCGTAGGGATTTGAAAAGGTCGCGCAATACTTTCGGCGAAATGATCGGATCGGTGGTGATGTGCAGCACCGCCGGACGATCCAGCGGCTGGTACAATTCCCCGATCCCTTTTCGCAGGGAGGTCATATCGTTCGCGTGGAAATAGGGCAGATCATAACTGGCCACCGATCTTCCGATGCTGCGTGAATGCGGAGCCTCGAACCATGGAAGGAGCTTTTCATCCCGATCGGGCCCTTCGATGAAACGGAAGATGTTGCCTCCGCCATTGTCGATCACGATGATCTTCAGGTGAGGTGAAAGGTGATCGTTCCAGAACGCGTTCGAGTCGTAAAGGAAGGCGATGTCGCCGCTGATCAACGTGGTGGTGCGTTTCGTGGCGAAGGCAGCTCCAGCCGCAGTGCTGGTGCATCCATCGATCCCGCTTGCGCCACGGTTGCTCCAGAACCGGTGGCCCATGCCCCGCTCAAAAAGCTGCGCATAACGTGCCGGTGTGCTGTTGGCCAGGTGGATGTCCGATCGATCGGGGATCCGCTCGAGCAATTCTGCGAACACGGTAAGATCGGAGAAGGGGGACCGCTTCAGGAAGGCACGCTGCTTTTCAGCCGTGGTGCGATCCAGCTCGTTCCAATCGTCGCGGTAGGTGGCCCGTCCCGGACTTACCTCACCTGTGATCTGCGCGAAGAAGATCTCGGGATCCACCCCGATGTCGCGTGTAAGGCTCTGGTACGTGTCGTAATGCCGCTGCCCCGGATCGATGTTCCAGTGCTGGCCAGGCTTCCACTTGCGCAGCAACCCTTTTATCCGTTTGCTGATCACCGCGCCACCGAAGGTGATCAACACATCGGGGCGGAGCGCCCGTTCGTTCTCTTCGCCGATCCCTTCGATCGCCCGATCGATGCAGGTGATGAATTTGGGATCGTCCAGCCCAGAGGTCGATTCCACCAGTACGGCGATCTGCGGATGCGAGGCGAGTTGGCGAAGATGGTCCTTCAACGCCTGATCCCAATCTCCCTGCCCGGCGAGGATCATCACCTTGCTGGCGTTGGAAATGATCTCGGCGCAGCTTTGAGCGAATTGCGGGAGAACGAAACTTTCCGTTGGCAGCTGTTCGATCATGCGCGCCGGCCTGGCATGCGCTTCGATCGTTCCATAGAGCGGTTCCGCGAACGGTATGTTCAGATGCACCGGTCCTGCGATCGGCCTCGTCGTCGCATCGATCGCTTCGTTGATCAGCCTGCCGCAATGCCATCGCGAAAGTTCGTCGTTCACCATACGCGGCAACTGCACGCTTTTCCTCATGTGCAGCGCGAGCACGTTCTGCTGGCGAATGGCCTGTCCTTCACCCTGATCCACCCATTCCTCGGGCCGATCGGCAGTGATCACCAGCAACGGTACACGCTGGTAGAAGGCTTCGGCGATCGCGGGACCATAATTGAGCACGGCGCTTCCGCTGGTGCAGATCAGGGCTACAGGTGCGCGTAGTTGCTGCGCCATGCCCAGGGCGAAGAACGCGGCACTGCGCTCATCGATGATCCGGAGACATTGGATCGAAGCTTCGTTGAGAAAGGAGATGACGAGTGGTGCGCTGCGCGACCCAGGACTGATCAGGGCATGGCGCACTCCCTTGAGCGCACAAAGGCGGGCGATCTCCGAGGCTGCAAAATGATCGCTGGTCGCCATTCAGTGGGCGCAAAGTTATTCAGCCTTGATCGCCTCGAGCGGCCCCAGCCAGGTAAGTGCCTTGTGGCCTGTTTCAGCCCATTCCTTCCCTGGATCGCTTGCACCGGTGATGCCACCACCCACATACAGGATCGCTTCGGCCTGAAGAAGTTGCATGCAGCGCAGGTTCACGAAGAGCGTAGTGGAGCCCTTCCAACGCCATGGACCCCAGAACCCGGTGTAAAGCGATCGGTCGTGCGGTTCGTGGCTTTTTATGAAATGTAGGGCCCGATCGCGCGGAGTGCCGCAGACCGCCGGAGTGGGATGGAGCGCTTTCATGATGGACGCGGCCCGTATCTGATCGGCGGGTGCGCTGATCCGGGTGTGTAAATGGGCGACCTGGGCGGCACGCAGCACCTTTCGATCGGAAACATGTATCCCGGCCAGACCCGAAGCATTCAACGTTTCGATCACATTTCGCGTAACGTACTCCTGCTCTTCACGCTCTTTCGATCCCCAGTGGTCCGGATCATCTGGTGCGGCATTCAAGGGAAGCGTACCGGCGATCGAATCCACGATCAACCGGTCGCCATCGATCTGCATCAACCGTTCTGGCGAAGCGCCGATCCATGTGCCGAACTCGCTGGTGTTCAGTAGGCATACAAAGGCATCAGGTTGTTCCTTCAACGCCCGGGTGAACAATCGCGGGAGCAGTTTTCGATCGAACGGGACCGATAATGTACGCGAAAGCACCACCTTTTCAAGGTCATCGTACAGGATGCTTTCTCTCGCTTCAACCACTATTTTCAAGTACTCTTCCCGATCCAACTTTGCTGAACGGGCAGTACCTCGTGCCCCCTTGAAGCCGGAGGCATCTTCGATCGAAGTGTGATCGAACCGAACCTTCGTAAGATCGAACTGCAGATCAGGCTGAAGGAAATAGGTACGATCGATTCGGTTGAAGAATGGCTCAACAATGAATATGTTCTCCCTGGCATCCAGATCATTGATGTACAATGTTCGAAGTTCAGGTTTAAGCGATATCCATAAATGGACCTGATCCTGAGCATGGAATGAGACAAAGGTGAGATCGCGCTCGAGGCAATGTCGTAAAGCCTGCTCGATACCTTCCATCACCCTTTTTGTTGAACGATCAGATTCGTGAGCCGGCACACCGCGCAAAGTTCGCCTGCTTCATCGGTCACGCGAATGTCCCACACATGTGTTGTTCGTCCTTTATGTACCAGATCACCAGTAGCTTTTACCATTCCGCTTCTAACTCCCTTCAAGTGATTGGCGTTCACTTCGATCCCCACGACCCCTTCTTTTTCGAGATCGATCAACAGCGCCGATCCCATGCTTCCCAACGATTCGGCGAGGGCCGCGGTGGCACCGCCATGCAACAGGCCCATCGGTTGATGCGTGCGAGATCCCACCGGAAGGGTGGCGCAGAAACGTCCGGTTTCATCCACCATGAACTTGATCCCCAGATGCTCTACCAACGTGTTACGGCAGATGCGATCGGCTTTTTCGGCGTGTTCAGCAGTGAATCTCATTGGCATCAAATGTAGCCTTGGCCCATCTTTGTGCCATGAAGCCCGAAGCTGAACGGCCCAGGATCCTTCTGGTGGAGGATGAGGAAGCGCTGCGGCTTACACTGAAGCTGAATTTCGAACTGGAGGGCTACCACGTCACCACGGCGGTCACCGGTCCGGAGGCGTTGGAGCGGTTGCGCGGCGCGCGTTTCCATCTGGTGGTGATGGATGTGATGCTGCCCGGTATGGACGG
>JAEYYE010000269.1 GCA_023430945.1 Bacteroidota bacterium | reverse complement strand
CAACATGGGTCTCGAAGCCCGTGGTGTGCTTCTGCCCCGCGCGGCAGCCATTCCTGCTGAACTTGCGATGGACGCCACCGACCTGAACTTCGAAATGGGCTCATGGGTGTTCAATTATGGAAATGCTGAACAAGCCAGCGTTACCCTCCACGCCGAAGTACTTCAAGACGGGACCAGCGTGTATGACCAGACCTCCGATCCGGTGACCGTTGCCCCGGGGGATAGTGCTTTCATCTCCCTCCCGGCCTTCTCTCAACCCACGTACTCCGGTCTTTACACCGTGAACTATGCGATCGTTACAGATCAGGAGGATGCCTTCACTGGGAACGATAGCCTTACCACCACGATGCACATCGGCGATGTATTCGCCTACGCCGAAGTGGATCCGGCAACTGGTGTTCCCGTTGCTGATACGTATATCGCACCAGCTGAGAATCCGACCGGGTTCCGCTCGTGCATCTTCTTCACACATCCGAATGCCAGCCGCGTGGCCGCCACCGGTCTTTGGGTGACCGCATGGGCTCCTGCGGACAGCACCTTCGAAGGGAACTTCATCACAGTACAGGGCAATCTTTGGGATGCTGCGGTATCCACCCCGGTGGATCTGCCCGCTGAAAATGGTGCTGATCTCTCAGAAGAACAATACGGTGATCACATCCTTACGGAAGCTGAACGCGGTGTTGCGATCTACGTTCCCTTCCTGGAGCCGCTCACCTTGCAGGATAATGCCAACTACCTGTTCTGCCTCGTATCCAACGATCCCCGCACCTACCATGGTTACGACGAGGACCTGGAGTATACCGAGAACGAGAACCAGTACTCTCTTCCCATCTCCAATTTGGAAAGTTCGGGCTGGTTCAATGGATTCACCGGCTTCAACACACATCCTGCGATCGGTGTAGCCACGGTCGATGTGAACGAGATCGGCATTGAGGAGAACGATAAACTGGAGATCACGCCGTTCCCGAACCCGACCACAGACCTGATCAAGATCCCGGTCGCTGGACAGACGGGGACCGCCACGCTCGAGATCTTCGACATGGCCGGTGCCAGGATCGCCGATCGCAATGTGAACGTTGCCGGCGGGCAGGTGATCGTAGAAATGGAAGGCATCAGCAATGGCACCTACCTCTTCAACATGATCTTCGAAGATGGTCGCCGCGCGAACTTCCGCGTGGTTGTGAATCGCTGATCTGAACGAACTTAAAAAGAAGCGCGGCCCGAACAGGCCGCGCTTCTTTTTTTTACTCACCGATATCCTCGTTCCAAAGTGCCGGTTGCTCGCGAATGAAATCCTCCATCATAGCCACACATTCGGGAAGGTCCAGATCGATCACTTCCACACCGTGCTCTTCCATGAATTGGCGCGCTCCAGCGAAGGTTCGGCTCTCGCCTACGATCACCTTGGGGATCTTGAATTGAACGATCGTGCCGGCGCACATGTAGCAGGGCATCAGGGTGGAATAGATCACGGCATCCTTGAAATTGCCGATCCTTCCGGCATTCCGCAGGCAATCCATTTCCCCATGCAGGATCGGGTCGCCTTCCTGCACCCGCTTGTTGCGTCCGCGCGCGATCATACGGCCGCCCTTCACCAGCACCGATCCGATCGGTATGCCGCCTTCCTTTCTTCCGCTGATCGCTTCCTCGATCGCCGCTTGCATGAATGGATCCATGGCACCAACCTACGGAATTAAGGATCGGCTTTCGCGCGCTGGTGCACTTACCTTCGCCCGCATAGTACGATCAGATGCCATCCGTAGATATTCTTTCCAAGGTCGATCTGCAAACGCTCGACAATGCGATGAACACGGTGAAACGCGAGTTGGAAACGCGCTATGATCTGCGTGGGAGCAACAGCAGCGTGGAATTCGACAAGAAGGCGCTCACCATCAAGCTCGCGACCGAAGATCACCTGAAACTCGACGCGATCCTGGACATTCTCCTGGAGCGAAGCACAAAACAAAAGGTGGACGTACGCAGTTTCGATCTATCGGAAGAACCCACACCGAGTGGAAAGTTGCTGTACAAGACCATCAAGGTGAAACAGGGGATCGAACGGGAAACGGCCAAGAAGATCGTAAAGGCGATCAAGGATAGCGGGTTGAAGGTGCAGCCCCAGATCATGGATGACATGATACGGGTGAGCGGAAAGAAGATCGATGATCTGCAGAGCGTGATGGCGCTGTGCCGTGAGAAGGATTTCGAGATACCACTGCAGTTCGACAACATGAAGAGCTGAAAGAACCGAAGCCCGCCTTACGGGGCGGGCTTCGAAGCTCCTCGATCAACTTTTCCTCCCGGCTTACGGGCCAGGTTCCAAGCTTACGGGCTTGGGTTTTGCGGCTTTTGGCTTTGATCGAGCCTTAGTGTGTCGGTCTGGTGTCAGACGTGATGATGAGCTTGCATCCCGCGTGCCAAGATCGGGCATCATCATACTTTCCAATGCTGGCGCGGGATCCAGGAGGCATCAAGCCTTTGAAGGTCCAAAGCGGTGCGTGGCGTTGTTTTCACTATGGATCGTGGCAGGCTCCACAATTGTGTGGCGAATATGCAACTGTGATACTTCTGGGAACGCGAAACCCGCCTTACGGGGCGGGTCTCGATCATTCAGTCTCGATCTTTCTTCCGGCTTACGGGCCGGATCCCAAGCTTACGGGCCGGGGTGGTCGGGCTTTTTACGCCACATGGCAATGCCCTGAGATCGAGTATTCCGTTTGGTCCGTTCGGACTTGTCATGATTACGCGAAACACATGCCGTTTGTTTCAGGCGTCCTGGAAAATTCTCCCCCGAATGTTCTGAGGCTCAACCAAGGCGCGGCCTTCACATTTCCTCGCATGCCGGATAGGATGTGGATCCTGACTGGGGAAATTGGGCGATCCCATACACATCGATCGTGATGGCGAAATTCGCCGGATGGAATTCGAGTTGAGACCCTGGCAGATGAGCGATCTGCCTTCACTGGTGCGCCATGCGAACGAAGCGGCGATCGCGGCGAACATGACCGATACTTTCCCGCATCCATATACGATCGCCGCTGGCGAAGCGTTTCTTCAACGGGTTTCCGCGGATCGGCCGGCCAGGGTACTTGCGATCGTGATCGATGGAGAGGCGGTGGGCAGCATCGGGATCTTTCCACAACAGGACATCTTTCGCCAGAACGCCGAACTCGGTTACTGGCTCAGCCGCACATTCTGGGGTAAGGGGATCATGAGCGAAGCGGTGATGCAGATCACGCGATACGGTTTCGAGACCTTCCCAGAGCTGCAGCGGATCTTCGCAAGACCGTTCGGAAGCAATGCCGCATCACGGAAAGTGCTTGAAAATGCCGGCTTCCAGCTTGAAGCTGCATTGAAAGGAACGATCATCAAGAACGGCCGGATCGAGGATGAGATGATCTATGGGATCCGGCGTGAAGCGTAAAAAAGGGAAAGGCGCCATTGGCGCCTTTCCTGGACCCCGGCGGGATCGATCACTGTACGCTGAGTCGGACCACGCGGGTCCCGCCATCCGCATCGGTTGCTGAGATCGTGTACAAGCCTGAAGCAAGACCGGAGATATCGGCCCTGATCATGCCATCGGTGGAAATGTAGCGCGCATTGTGCGCAGCCTTGCCGGTAGCATCGTGGAACTGAACGAAGATCTCACCTTCCATGCCCTTCGGCAACTTCAAGGTAACATGCTCCTTCGCAGGATTTGGCCAGGCGGAGAGGTCATCCTCGATCGTTCCGTTGCCGATACCGGTGGAAAGATCACCGTACCATTGGGTGAACTGGTTGGTCACTTCATTGCCGAGCACGTTGATCGTTGCGGTCACGACCTGAACGAGCGGATAGGAACGGCCGGCTTCATAATACAGGTAGCTGTCGAAGACGCTGGTGGTCTCAAAGAGTTCGGTCTGATCGACGTTGGTCTCCACCCAATGAACGCGCAACACGTTCGGCACCGTGGCATCGGGAAGGATCAGCGTACCGTAACCATCGGCTTCGCCAACGATGGTGCCACTGCGCTCGATCGTGAAACCCTGGATGTCGAAAGTGGCCGCCATGTCATCCGTCCAGGTGGTCTGGTATGTGCACGGGTAAGGCAGGTAAAGTCCCTCATCGCTGTACGTGATCGCCAGATCACCTTCGGGATCGGATGAATAGGAACCCACGAGATGAACGCCATCGGTGGTGGCACGCCAGAACATGCTGGCCTCATTGCCGGTCTCGGCCACAGTGGCGCCCGGGAAAAGTTCATACCCTTCCGCATCTGCGGGATCCACCAGCATGATCACCATGGAACTGTCCGAAGCAAGGCCGCTCATGTCCCAGGTCTGTCCGGCACCTGCTGCACCCGGAGCCATGTACGGGCCGAATTGCAACGTGTAGGACGAGCCCGGCACCGGGGCATTGCCAGCGAACGTGAGCGTAGGCTGGGCCTGTGCAGCCAGTGTGATGGCCACAGTTGAAAGAAGAGTGAAAGCGCGTATCATTTGATCCATTTATGGACGCAAATGGAATACATGCACCATCACCTTGCGAGTGGAGTTCGATGACCGGCTGAATTCCGCATTCGAGCGGCCATTGGATCGGACGATCAGCTTCCGTGCGTGCCCCGGATCTTCGTTTCGATCTCGTCCCACATTTCCGCCGGGATCATATCAAGCATGTTGAACTGTCCCGCACCCTTGATCCACTCACCACCATCGATCGTGACCACCTCGCCGTTGATGAAACCACTGAACGGTGATATGAGGTAAGCGGCCAGATCTGCCAGTTCATGCCGCTCTCCCACCCTGCCGAGTGGAACGCGTTCGCGCATATCGAACTGCTTCACGAGATCACCGGGAAGCAATCGCTCCCATGCGCCTTTCGTGGGAAAAGGCCCCGGCGCGATCGCATTGTTCCTGATCCCGTGGCGCCCCCACTCGGCTGCCAGCGATCGCGTAAGCGCCAAAACACCGGCCTTTGCACAAGCGCTTGGTACCACATAACCCGATCCGGTTGAGGCATACGTGGTCGTGATGTTCAATATCGACCGGTCGCGATCGCCATTCGCGATCCATCGCTTCCCGAGCGCGAGCGAACAATTGATCGAGCCCATCAGCACGATGTCTATGATGGTGCGGAAGGCGTTGCTGCTCAAACGTTCGGTGGGACTGATGAAATTCCCTGCCGCATTGTTCACCAGCGAATCGATCCTCCCGAACTGATCATACACCCGTCCGATCATCTTCTCCACATCGTCGTAGGATCGAACATCGCAGGCGATCGGCAGTACCTTACCGCCGGATCCGTTCTCCAATTCCACTGCGGTCTTCTCAAGTACGGGAAGTTTCCTGCTGGTGATGCACACCTTCGCGCCAAGTTGCAGGAAACCCGCGGCCATCGCACGGCCAAGACCCGTACCGCCTCCGGTAACGATCACCACTTTCCCTTCCAGCGCTCCTTCACGCAACATCGATCGGTATGTCATGGTGCGTTGGATCGGGGTGTATTGCTTTTGGGTGTTGTTGCGGGCGCGTTCGATCGGGTCGGTGGCACCTCCGGCCATGGCCTTTCAGATCCACTACAATGCTGCTTCACCAATTCCATCACTTCAGCGCCGTGCAGTTCGGTGAAGTTGAGATCGAGTGCCTTTCGCAGATCGGCACATGCCTTCACCGTATCGCCCTGCTCGAGTTCGATCAACGCAAGGTTGCGGTGGATGAACGGATTGTTCGGTCTTTTACGCGCCGCGATACCGATGTTCTTCTTCGCCTTTTGCAGATCACCAAGCTTGAAATACGACCAACCGCGGTTATTGAACGCGAAGCTGTAGTTGGGATCGAATTTGATCGCCCGATCGTAATCGGCGATCGCTTTTTCATGCCGGCCGTTCGCTGCATGCAGGTGGAAACCGCGGCTGTTCCAGGCCACCGGATCGCGCGGCGCCAGTTCGATCGCCCGATCAAGGTCGGCGCGCGCCGCAGCCGTATCGCCGAGCATCGCATGTGCGGCACCACGCTCCAGCAAAGCAGCCACATCATCAGGTTTCCGTGAAAGGATCGCATTGAACCGTTGCAACGCGGACTGTGGATCACCCTGTACCGCATCCAACCTTCCAAGACGGATCAGCGCTTCACGATCATTACCAGCACCGATCGCTTCGTTCAACCAATGGCGCGCACTATCCGCTTTCCCGGTCTCCATTGCTGCGATGCCCAGTTGAAGCGCAGCTTCCTTCCGCTCCTTCTCATTTCCACTGCGGATGACCGTGCGTGCATCCTTTTCCGCCCGCGCGAATTCCCCGATCTCATTGTACCCTTCCGCACGCAACAGCAGCACCTCCGATCCGCCCCCGTCGCCGATCAGTTTATCAGCGATCCGCAGACCTGCATAATACTTTCCGCGATCATACTTTTCCCTGATCTTCCCGATCGCCTTACCGTCCTGCGCTGACACGGCAACGATCATGATCCACGGAAGGAGGAGGAATGGCATCCGCATGGCGCGAAGTTATCCGCCATTCCGCCGATCGGATACCTTCGCGATGGATCGATCGTTCCTTCGAACGGATGAAGACCGAATATCCCGCAAAAGTGCTTCTGGCCTGGGGCGAAGCGATCGCCGGACACGCGGGGCTGCGCGACTGGTTGATCAAGAACGGCTATCCGGAGCTCGGCATCTTCACCTTCGCCCTGCGGAACAAGGATGATGCACGCAAATGGCTGATGGAAAAAGGTCATCCACACCTGCTGGCATTGATCACCGGGATCGAAGGCGACAAGCGTGCGCTGGACTGGCTTTCACGCAACAACATGAATGTGCTGCGGCACATGGCGATGGTGAGCGATGAGGATAGCACTTCATTCCAATGGCTGATCGACCATGGCCACCGCGAACTCGCGATCGTAAGCCGGAAGATGTTCCTGGTGAAGCAGCAGATCAGCGAGGATAATTCCGATCCGCATAAGTATTCGCAGGATTGACCATCCCCGATCGCTTCATCCATTCACCGTGCAATTTCTCCAGCAGAAATATGTCAATGATCGTATGAGCGATCATGGGACCGATCAAGCCATACTCTGAAGCAGCCCAACCGATCGCGATCATCGCCAGCGTCATGAAAGCGCCATAAAGACTGATCCGCCAATCGCGCAAATCGAGATAGCCGTGGATCGCCACGAAGATGACCGCCGTTGCAATGATGCCCAGCCAGAATTGCACCGCGCCGCGAAAGAACAATTCCTCGGCAAAACCTGCGCAGAGTGAAACAATGATCCGATCGCTACGCCGGGCCATCACCGGGCCGATCATCGCTGCGTAACGTTCGCGGATCGGCGACATGAAGTTGCGGCGTATGATCCACCATGCCGTGCCCGCGATCAGAAGACCGCCGGCAACACCGATCACGATCTGGAAGAAAACGCCTGCCCTGCCGATCACGACCCCGATCGGATCGCGGCCTTGGAAGATCATCAGCGCAATGCCCGCGGCACCGAAGAGAAGCAATGTGAGAACAGAAAGCTTCGGGGCGAGGCGCATCTTCGGCCTTGCCGCAGGCCGATGGTCGATCAGATCATTCATGAAGAGTGGTGCAAAGATCCAGCCCGGATCGATAACCGATCATTCACTTTCGCTGGAAAGTTCGCTTCCCAGCATGCTGCTGAAAAGATCGCTGAATCGCGTGGATCCGATCAGCCTCG
>JAEYYE010000186.1 GCA_023430945.1 Bacteroidota bacterium | reverse complement strand
GCCGCATTCCCCGCGGAATATGGCAACTCGATCGCGGGCGTGTTTGATCTGCGTATGCGCAACGGCAACAGCGAACGCCACGAACTCGCCGCGCAACTCGGTTTCCTTGGCACCGAACTGCTCGCCGAAGGCCCGATCGGAAGGAAGGGTCGGGCAAGCTACCTGCTCTCCTACCGTTACAGCACGCTCCAGCTTTTCGGGTTCATGGGGATCGAGGTGGGCACAGATGCCATCCCGAAATACCAGGACGGTGCCTTCAGGATCAACCTGCCGATCGGTCGCAAAAGCGATCTGGCGTTGTGGGGGATCGGCGGTAGCAGCAGCATAGACATCGTGTTGAGCGATCAGGAAAGACCGGACACGACCACGCTGATCTACGGCGACAACGATCGCGATCAGTACTTCACCTCACGCATGGCCACCAGCGGGGCCACCTATTCGTACATGATCGATGAGGGAACGTACCTGCGCTCGTCGTTCGCGGTGGCGCATGCGCAGGTGCGGCCGCATCATTACTACATCTACCGGCATGTGGAACAGGATCGGTACGTGGTGGACAGCCTGCCGCGCATGCTGGGGTATCGATCCACCGAGGAAAAACTCGCGTGGAACACGTTCCTGGTGCGCAAGTTCGGGAAGCGCACCAAACTGAAGGCCGGGTTAAACATCGAACGGCAGCGGCTCGCGTACATCGACAGTGCCCGGGCGCTCATCACCTCCACCGGGCCGATCCTGCTGGACGACTGGCGGGTGCGCTGGGATACCACCGCACTGGTTACGCAGGTGCAGCCATACGCTCAATTGAAGCATCGCTTCGGCGAGCGGCTCACGGTCACTTTCGGTCTGCACGCCTTCCATTCATCCATCAACACCAACAGCACCGCACCCATCGAACCACGTTTCGGTGCAAGCTTCGATCCGGGTGGTTCCCAACGGATCGCCTTCGGTTATGGGCTCCACTCCCAGCTTCAACCGCAATACCTCTATTTCTTCCTGCACGATCTGCCGGATGAAGCACCCCGGACATCCAACAACGACATGGGGCTTACGAAGAGCCACCATCTCGTGCTCGGATATGATCGCATGGCAGGTGAACATATCCGTTTGAAGAGCGAGATCTACTACCAGCATCTCTTCAACATTCCGGTGCAGGTGGAGCCATCCTCATTCTCGCTCGTGAATACCGGGGCGGGTTTCGAACGCCTTTATCCCGATAGCCTGGAAAATTCCGGGATCGGACGCAACATGGGCGTTGAATTGACCATCGAACATCCTTTCCGGAAAGGCTATTATTTCCTGGTGACAGGATCTTTGTTCGATGCGCGGTACCGAGGCAGCGACCGCATTTGGCGCAACACCAGTTTCAACGGCAGGTATGCTGCGAACGCGTTGCTCTCGCGGGAATTCACGCTGAAGAAAAGTTCGGCCATTTCGATCGGTGGAAAGCTCACCTGGACCGGTGGGCGATGGTATGGCCCGGTCGATCGTGCCGCCAGCGATGCCGCACAGGAACTGGTCTATGTGGACCGTTCGATGAACACCTTGCAATTCAAGCCGTATTTCCGTGCCGACCTGAAGATCGGTTACAGGTGGAACAGGCCGAAAGTGATGCACGAATTCAGCCTGGACCTGATCAACATCAGCGATCGGAAGAACATCCTTACGCTCACCTATGCCCCGGGGAACGCCACGGGAGAACCGATCCGCGAGGAATTCCAGCTGGGACTGCTTCCGATATTTTATTACAAGATCGAATTGTAGAAGTTGCCGTTGATCGGAAATTAGTTGAACTTTCCGTGCCATGGATGCGATCTCCGTACAGAACAAATTGTTCTCGCAGGTAAAGGAGCACCTGCCCGCGCATCTATCACTGCCCGATGAACTGGCCTCCCTGTTGGGCATCAGTGTGGACAGTGCCTATCGGCGTATCCGTGGTGAGAAGACGATGGACCTTGCTGAATTGCTGAAGGTCTGCGAGCGCTTCCGGCTTTCCATGGATGCGCTCATGGGACGCAACGGCAGTTCGTTCACCTTCACCGGAAAGATCGTAGGCTCTGCGGACCTTCCATTCACGGACTGGCTCGTGGCGATGAGCGGCCAACTGGAACAGATCGCGTCCATGAAGGAACCGAGGTTCATCTTCCGGGCGGAGGATATCCCGACGTTCCATTATTTCCAAATCCCCGAGCTCACGCTCTTCAAACTTTTTTTCTGGCGGCGTACGATCCTCAATGATCCAACCTTCCAGAACAGGCGTTTCGATCTCGCCGATCGGGAAGAGAACCTGCTCGCACTGTCGCGGAAGGTGTACCTCTCCTACCTGCGCGTACCGTGCACGGAGATCTGGAATGCCGATAGCTTGAACGCCTTCCTGCGCCAGATCACGTTCTACCGCGATGCCGGCATCTTCAGGAAAGAGGTTGAGGCTGATATTCTTTATGACAAGCTGCTCGAACTATTGGACCACCTCGAAACGCAGGTGGACGCTGGCGCGAAATTCCTCCTGGGCGAACCTCCTTCTTCGGGAGGCGCACAGTTCAATGTCTACATCAACGAAGTGATGCAGGGCGATAACATGGTGTTCGCCGCCAGTGGCAAACAACGGATGGTGTTCGTGAACCACAGCGCGATCAATTATGTAAGCACCACCGATGAGGTCTTTTGCGATCATACGCAGCGCAGCATCGAGAATGTGATCAAGCGCAGTGTGTTGATCAGCGGCACGGGTGAAAAAGAGCGCCATCGCTACTTCAAGGCCCTGCGGGACGAAGTGGAACGAAGGCGATCTTGACATGCGCTTGCTGATGTGTTCATCGGCTTTGTTTGCCTATATCAAGGCAGCACATCCATGTTCACCTGGATGAATTGATGTTGATCCGGTGGCGTGGGATCGGTGCGATGTTCCACGATCAATCGACCGTTGCCTGCGTATCCGATCTTCCCTGCGACGATCGAGGTCAATTCCTGGCCGGCAACAAGTTCAACATCGAAACTGATGCGACCACGGGACCTTTGTCCGGGAGTGATAAGATCCACTTCCACGATCTTGGTAACACAGCCACGCCGGGCAAAGGCCATTTGATAGTTCATGCCCGCAGGCACATTCACCCAGAAGCGTCCATTGCTTCCAATATCGATCGGCATGGAAGCTCCATCATTGGCGATCAGCAGGCCTTTGGGCATTCCCTCACCACTGTGCGCGATCACAGTTCCGGTAAGTATGATACGCTCTTCCTTTTGAGCGGACACACTGATGAAATCACTGGTTTGCATGGTGATCATTAGGATCGATCCAAGAACTGTCATTGATGGTTTCATGGCCGTTGGTCTTTTGTTGAGGCAAAAGAATTCCAGTTCTCATGCGATCATCTTGCGATCCATGGTCAGGATGGATCATAGCTCAGTAATGATCGCAGGTTGATGAACACCTTGTTCATCCATGATCGGATCTGATCTGATGGGATCGATATTCGATCAAGTAAGAATTGAGATCCAGCGGTCCTGATCCACCGCTTTTGCCATTGGCGCAGATAATTCCCTGTAATACGCCTTTCGGCATTCCATCGTCACAACGATCAAGATCGAATGGCTGGATCTCTTGGATCTGAACAGATCGAACAATATTGATCTGCAATTATTGCAAATCCGGCATTGGAAGTATCGATCCAGTTGCAGCATTTCCGCCGGGACCATCGATCGACCTTCAACGCGATCATTTCCGCAGATCCGAGCATAGCCCGCCTCATGGATCAATTCGTGAGCCGGTCCGCATCCCTGGACTTTTGGTGCAACAAAACCGAAAGACATGCACACCGCTACACGCCCTGCACCGATCATGCGTCAACTCTGTACTTCGATCGCGTTGCTGATCGCACTTCTCGCCCACGCACAGCCCGCCACGCTCGGGATCATGGACCTTTCCAGGAGCGGCGTGATCCCGGAACCCTCCACGCTCGGCAGCATGACACGGATCGAAATGGAGAAGACCGGACGCTATACGGTGCTGGACTGGCAGGACATGAAACACGCACTGGGCCTCCAGGGGATCGATGCCGGCACCTGCTTCGGAAAGAACTGTGCTGTGGAGGCAGGCCGTATCGCAAAAGCGGAGAAAGTTCTGATCGGAAGTGTGGACCGGTTCGGCGAACGGATCGCGATCACCATGAAGATCATCGATGTGGCCACAGGAACGATCGAAGCTTCCAATACCTCCGAATATGCGAACCTGCAGAACGAACTCCAGCGCATGATCGAGATCTCCCTGGCACGCACCATGGGGATCGACGTGAATGAAAAGCTCGCCGATCAGCTCAAGTCCTACGATCAACCCATCGCATCGGTTGTCGGCAAGGCGAACCTTAGCGGCCCGCGCATGGGACTTTATTACACCGATGGGATCCTGGGCGAACGCATGCGCGCCACCACGCATGGTGGGTTCGGCATGTACAACGTAACCTCCATGCTCGGGTGGCAGCAGGAAGTACAGTACTTCAGCGCCGGTAATTTCCAGTGCCTGCTCGAATTCCTCTTCACCGGATCCGGACTTGAATCGGGCCGTTTCATTCCATCGATCACCTTCATGAACGGTTTCCGTTTGAACCAGCAGGGATGGGAGATTGCCGTAGGTCCGACCTTCCGCGTGGCGCGCGTTGCGGATGGATTCTATGAATTGCATGGTGAGAACAACGAGTTCGATCCGGTCACGGACTGGCATCTTGAAAGTGAGTCCTTCGGATATGCCAACGCTTACGCCACCGGCGGGAAAAAACGTGGTCCGACCATCTCCAACATCGATGAACGTGGAAATCCACAGTTCTCCGCCGGCCTGGTGATCGCAGTGGGCAAGACCTTCCGATCCGGCCAGTTGAACATCCCCCTTAACATGTACATCATTCCGCGCAAGGAAGGGAACGTGTATGGCATGTCCGTAGGCTTCAACGTCTTCAGATCCGCCCGGTGAGTTGAAATACGAAGGACATGGACACGCGCATACACATCTGGATCATGCTGCTTCTCATTCTGGCTATCGGCCAGGCGAAGGCTCAATTGGACACGGCCATGGCTCCGATCGGTTGCATCCTGCGGATCGATGGTGGCCGCAGCATAACGGTGCAGCGGTTCTGGCGGATCGGCGAAACGAGCATCGAATACGAAGATGGGACCGGCTTGCATGACCTGGCGGTCGAACGCATCCGCTCGATCCGGTGTGGTGGGAAGGATCACAGGATCAGCGGAGGCGCAGTGATCACACTGGACCATCATGTGATGAATCTGATCGACACGCTGACTGGTCAGGGTACTGAGATGAGCTTGTTCCAATTGGGGAAGCGCGATGCGAAGGAACACTACCGTGGAACAGGTGCGTTCGTGGCAGGCCTGCTCACCACCCCCACGCTATTGGGTCCGTTCATAGTGGCTGCCATACCGCCACACTCCAACAGGAAGAACCCGAACCATGCCCTATACCGCGAGAAAAAACCATACCGCAAAGGGTTCCGGAAAGAGGCACATGGCCGAAAGGCCGGCTTTGTTCTTGGTGGATTTGTGTCCGGGATCCTGATCCTTTCGCTGATGAGATGATCGATCATTCACACGGGGATCTGTATCATTGCCGCGCACCGGTCACATCATCACAATGCGTTCCATCACCCTGATCCTGATACTTCAATTCCTTCACGCATCCGCACAATCCACCATCGGCGACTTCATAGTGGATGATCACCTCGTATCGGCCACCCATTCCGGTGGTTGCAACACACAGCACCTGATCGGCCCGCCGGACAACATGTGCATGGTGAACATGGTCGATGGCCACACCATCACCGGTCATTTTGGATCGATGTGGGCCGATCGGCCGGGGATCGACCTGATGTACGAGAATTGCTACACCACCGGCGATATTTCGATCCGGATGATCCTGGCCGATGGATCGCTCACGGAGGAATTGGTGATCGCGTTCGATGGTCTTGATACGCTCCAGAATGAGAATTGGACGTTTACGGCTGTGCCTTCGTGCGCGGTCCAATTCTTCGGCGGCAACAGTACACGGAAGATCGTGGCGATCGATCTCGCGGCATTCTCGCTTTTGCCGACCGATTCCGTGCAAGGGATCGAAATGGAATTCCTTCCTGGTTTCAATACCGATCCGGCCGGCGTCTACATCGTTTCCGATCCAACCGTAGCGATACCTGAACATGAAACTTCAACCACGATGATCATTACCGGTGGATCGATCGAACTCCATGGCATCGCGCCTGGCTCACGCATCCTGTTCTTCGATCACATGGGCCGCTTCATCCATGATGAAACTTCCATGAACGATGTTTACCGATCGGACATTTCATCATGGCCTGGCGGAGCTTATTTGGTGCGGATCCAAGATCGCACCGGCATTGCAACGATCCGTTTGCTGAAACTGGAGCAGTAGAGCAACCGGATCCGATCCGTCGTTCATCGATATTTCCCGGGATCGTACGCGTTCCCACGGTGCGATCTTTGGTCATTGAGCCCTATGAAGAACAAGAAGGATCTGCGCGCCACGCTCTTTCGCCACCTGGATGGGATCGCCACCGCACCGGTCGCGTTCACATTGCACAGGAAAGGCGTACTGCGCGCGCTGGCCGATCGAAGAACGGCTTCGCTTTCAGATCTTACCAGTGAATTCAGGGCGAACGAGGGTTACTTGAACGTTGCGTTGCGCGTGCTGGCTTCGCAAGGATGGCTGCTGCAACACATCGATAATGCGAAGGATGAGATCCGTTATGAGCTCACCGATCGAGGGAGGATCGCTTTTGAATGGGTGCATCTATATGAGGATGCCGTTGCATTGATCGAATTCTCGGGCCGTTTCCATCCGCGGAAATTCGAGAAGGAGCCTTTTGTGAAATGGCTGGAAGTGGTGGAGAAATTCAACGGCAATTTCGGGATCGAACCATCCACGGATCCACTGGAACGCCAGGTCCAGGAGCAGATCCTCAAGCACATCGAAGGTGTGCTCGCCGGCCCCACGATCGTGCTGCTGGGCATGGGCGGCATGTTCCACAAATACTTCATGGAAAGCAGTTTCGGACCAGAGGAATTCCATCGTGATCCGGAAAGCTTCCGCAAGATCCTCGACTTCTTCACACAACTGGGCTGGTTCAACCGGAAGAACGATAAGTACCAGTACACTGAGGAAGGAGTGTTCTTCGCGCGCCGCGGATCGGCATACGGAGTATCGGTATCCTACCTGCCCACTTTCCGCAAGCTCGATGAATTGATCTTCGGCAACCCGCGGATATTATGGGACCACGCACCCGATGCGCCCGAACAGCACGTGGATCGGGAGATGAACGTGTGGGGCAGCGGCGGCGCGCACAGCAATTATTTCAAGGTGATCGATGAGATCATCATCGGCCTTTTCGATCGACCGATCGAGGAACAACCGAAAGGCATTCTTGACATGGGCTGCGGCAACGGTGCGTTCCTGCAGCATCTGTTCGAAGTGGTGGAACGGCGCACCCTGCGCGGCCGCATGTTGGAGCAACATCCGCTCTTTCTCGTCGGTGCAGACTTCAATCAAGCCGCGTTGAAAGTGACACGGGCTAACCTGATCAAGGCCGACATTTGGGCGAAGGTGATCTGGGGCGACATCGGCCGGCCTGATCTGCTGGCGAAGGACCTGCGGGAGAATTACTCGATCGATCTGAAGGATCTGCTGAACGTGCGCACTTTCCTCGATCATAACCGGATCTGGGAAGAGCCTTCAATGCGCACCTCCGGACGCAACAGCACCTCCACCGGTGCCTTCGCATTTCGTGGGCAACGCCTGAACAACAACGATGTGGAGGACAGCCTTCTGACGCATCTGAAGAAATGGAAGCCGTACGTGGAGAAGTATGGTCTTCTCGTGATGGAGCTGCACACCATTCCCCCGGCGCTTGCAGCGGCCAACCTCGGCAAGACAGCAGCCACAGCATACGATGCCACACACGGCTTTTCCGATCAATACATCGTGGAAGTGGAAGTATTCCAGCGGATCGCTGCGGAAGCCGGCCTTCACTCCGATCCAAAGGTCTTCAAGCGTTTCCCTGATTCCGGTCTGGCGACGGTGACGATCAATTTGCTGAAAGGTTGAAGGGTCGGGAACGAGTGCGCACGGCATTTGCGATCGACCTGCTGAAGAATTCCGACTATACGATGGACCACATCGCGGACATTCTCGGCTTTTCCGATGCCAGTACGTTCATCGGCGCATTCAAGCAATGGACGGGAATGACACCTGGGAGCGTTCGAAGATCGAGTAAGGCAACAGCGTCTTCGTGATAGGTTCGGATCAAGAAGAAGGAAGGCGGCCCGATCGGGCCGCCTTCTTCCATTTCAGATCAGAAGATCACTTCTTCTTCTTCAGATCGAAGCGATCGAGCTCCATCACCTTCACCCACGCCCTGGCGAAGTCCTTCACGAATTTCTTCTTGTTATCATTCTGCGCATACACCTCAGCGATCGCACGCAACTGCGCATGATGGCCGAAGATCAGGTCCACGCGGGTGGCGGTCCATTTCACCTGGCCGGTCTTTCGATCGCGGCCTTCGTACAAGCCGGTGTGGCCGTTGGTCAATGGTGTCCACGTGGTGTTCATGTCGAGCAGGTTCACGAAGAAATCGTTGGTGAGCTTGCCCGGACGATCGGTGAAGACACCGTGCTTCGTTCCGCCGGTGTTCGCGCCGAGCACACGCAATCCGCCCACGAGCACGGTCATTTCCGGTGGCGTGAGCGTGAGCAATTGGGCCTTGTCCACCAAGAGTGATTCCGACAGAACGCGCGTCGCCTTCTTCCTGTAATTGCGGAAACCATCGGCCTGCGGTTCCATGATCGCGAAGCTTTCCACATCGGTCTGCTCCTGGCTTGCATCCATGCGGCCGGGAGTGAAGGGAAGCGTGATATCATGACCCGCATTGCGCGCGGCTTTCTCCACGGCGGCGGTACCGGCGAGGACGATCAGATCGGCGAGCGAGATCTTCTTTCCGCGCTTCGCAGATCCATTGAAATCGGACTGAATGCGCTCCAATGTTGAAAGCACTTTTCCGAGTTGGAACGGATCGTTCACTTCCCATTTGCGTTGCGGATCGAGCCTTATGCGTGCACCGTTGGCTCCGCCGCGCTTGTCGCTTCCGCGGAAGGAACTGGCGCTCGCCCATGCGGTCGCCACCAGTTCCGAAATACTCAAGCCGGATGACAGCACTTGATCACCCAGCGCCTGGATGTCCTTTTCGTCGATCAACGGATGATCCACTGCCGGGATCGGATCCTGCCAGATCAACTCCTCTTTCGGCACTTCGAGGCCGAGGTACAGATCCTTCGGACCCATGTCGCGGTGCGTCAGTTTGAACCAAGCGCGTGCGAACGCGTCGGCAAAGGCTTTGGGATCATTCAGGAAGCGCTTGGAGATCGGTCCGTAGATGGGATCGAAACGCAGCGACAGATCCGTGGTGAGCATGCGTGGCTTGTGCTTCTTCTTCGGATCGAACGCATCGGGAATGATCTCCGGTCCATCTTTCGCCACCCATTGATGCCCGCCGCCCGGGCTCTTTTCCAATTCATACTCGAACCCGAAAAGATTCTCGAAGAAACTGTTGCTCCACTGCGTCGGGAACTTCGACCAGGTCACTTCCAAGCCGCTGGTGATCGTGTCCGGACCTTTGCCCGATCCGTGCCTGCTGTGCCAGCCGAAGCCTTGTGCTTCGATCGGTGCGGCTTCCGGTTCAACGCCCACCAATTTGCTATCACCTGCGCCGTGCGTCTTCCCGAACGTATGTCCACCGGCGATCAACGCAACGGTCTCTTCATCGTTCATTGCCATTCTCCCGAAAGTGTCGCGGATATCCTTTGCCGCCATCAGCGGATCGGGATTGCCGTCCGGACCTTCGGGATTCACATAGATCAAACCCATCTGCACTGCGGCGAGCGGCCTTTCCAGATCGCGCGTGTGCTTGTCGCCATCGGCATCATCATCCGCAGAGAGCACGCCGCCGGCCTTATCCACACCTTCCGATCCGTGCGAATAACGCACATCTCCGCCGAGCCATTTGTCCTCGCTGCCCCAGTACACATCCTCGTCGGGTTGCCATGTGTCCACGCGCCCCCCGGCGAATCCGAATGTTTTGAAACCCATGCTTTCCAGCGCCACGTTGCCGGTGAGGATGATCAGATCGGCCCACGAGATGTTGTTGCCGTACTTCTGCTTGATCGGCCAGAGCAGGCGGCGCGCTTTATCGAGGCTCACGTTATCCGGCCAGCTGTTAAGCGGTGCGAATCGTTGCTGACCGCGTCCACCGCCGCCGCGACCATCGTGGATGCGGTACGTGCCTGCGCTGTGCCACGCCATGCGGATGAACAATCCACCGTAATGCCCGAAATCAGCCGGCCACCATTCCTTGGAGTCGGTCATCAGCTTCGCGAGATCGGCCTTCAAGGCTTTGTAATCGAGCTTCTTGAACGCTTCGCGGTAATCGAAATCGGGATCGAGCGGGTTTGATGCGGGTTGATGTTGTTCCAGGATGCCGAGGTTCAACTGTTCGGGCCACCAATCGCGGTTCTTGCGGGCGCGCACGCTTTCGATCTTCTTCTCCTCGCCGTGCATCACAGGGCATTTGCCATTGGTCTTTTGCGATCCTTCGTGCGGATCGGAGATCGGTCTGGTATCCATTTGATTCAAAGATGTGGTGAAGATGAAACCTTCATATCGGCCGAAAAGTTCGATCGGTCCTTGCGAAGCTAATCAGGAGTTGGATCCGTTCCGATCGGGATCGAAAGCTCCACAGGTGAACATCCACCTTCGAGCCGAATTAATTTCACGGATCCAAAACTTATCCATCATGAACCATCAGGAAGAAGCGATAGCAACACAACGCAAGACATCAGCAAATACAGTAAGACTGCACCGCGTGTTCAAGGCGCCGGCCGATCGGATCTATAAGGCAGTGCTCGATCCCGCGGCCAATTGCAAGTGGCTCGCACCATATGGTTTCACCTGTACGGTGCATCACCTCGATGCGAAACCAGGCGGAACCTATCGCATGACGTTCACGAATTTCAGCACGGGTAATAGCCATTCCTTCGGTGGAAAGTATGTGGATCTGGTACCGAATGAAAAGATCGTGGCCACCGACGAATTCGAGGATCCGAACATGCCGGGCGTGATGCGCACCACCTACACGTTGCGAAAAGTCTCCGTGGGTACCGAGGTGAACATCGTGCAGGAGAACCTGCCCGAAGCGATCCCCGCGGAAGCGTGCTACCTCGGTTGGCAGGAATCCCTGGAACAACTGGCGAAATTGGTGGAGCCGGAGATACCGGATGCGTAGCAAGGGCGATCAGTTCCTGCCGATGACCCTGGCTTTCCATTGATGCACAGTGTATTGCAGGCCACCTTTTTTCATTGGAACGTCTTCCGGTAGCAACCACCGATCCAATGATCACACGTTTATTTCCGTTCATTCTTGCCTTTTCCTTCCTGGCCGAAGCACAGGCGATCGGAGTTCAATTCGTCATTGCGAATGCCGCCTGTGGGAATCCCGTGGGTGGGGCAAGAGCATTCCCTTTTGGCGGTGTTTCTCCATACATGTACCAATGGAATACGGGTGCCACCACGGATAGTATCGGTGGACTTCTTCCCGGCGGATACAGTGTTTTCGTAACGGATGCAACAGGCGATACGATCACCGGATATGTGCAGATCTATGATGGTCCAGTGGATGTGCAAGGCGTCTGGAGCTACAATTACAATAATCAACTCGGTTTCCAGGATGGTCTTTGGCCATGCCCGGGACAGTGCAATGGCGGGCTTGTGATCCATGAACCCTTGATCTCCGGCCAGCCGCCATTCTCTCTTTCATTCTCGAGGGCAACCGTTGGCAGGGTATGATGCGTTGGGTTTTCCATTCTTCACCGGCTTCTGTTCGGGGGAATTCGTCACGCTCCAGGCCACGGATGCATTAGGCTGCACGGGAGAAGCACAGATCCAGATAGAAGGACCTCCACCGAACGCGATCGATATCGGGGATATTCAAGGTGCTTGCGGTGGTTCCAACGGATCGGTAACGATATTGCACGATAACCTTGGATGGTCGGGGTTGGTCTACATCCTCGATCCGTTCGAGAATGTGATCGATGGACCAGAGACGATCATCGGGTCAAGCATCGAATTCACAGGTCTCCCGGCCGGGCAATACATCGCCCGCTTCACTTGGAACTATACTGTGGAACCATGCAATGATGATGAGCCGTTCACCATTCCCGATCTGGGGCCCGATTGCGGAACAGTGAGTGGATCGCTCTTCATAGATCATGACCAGGATTGCACGCAGGATGTGAACGATCCGCCCATCCCTTACAAGATGATCGCGATCACTCCAGGAAATGAATTCGCGATCACCGATGGCAACGGTCTCTTTTCACGCAACCTCGGTTTCGGCGCGTACACCTTGCAACTGACCGATCCAAGTCTTTACCAGATCTGCCCGCCTGCTTCGCCCATCCCGTTCATACTTTCCGCAGGAACACCGGCCGTTTCGATCGATATCGCGGATAGCAGTCTTATTCCAATGGATCTTGATGTACACCTCAACAACGGACCAGCGCGGCCTGGATTCGTACATCAGTTATGGGGTAGGCTGGAGAACCTTTCCGGCCAGTTCGCCGGTGATGTGGAACTGGTGCTCACGTTCGATCCACAATTCAGTTACGTTTCTGCTTCACCAGTCCCGGACATCATTACAGGCAACACGCTCACCTGGCAGTTCCCGGATCTGAACGCCTTCCAGGATGAATGGATCGATGTGGATCTTCAGGTTCCCGCAAATGTCGGCCTGATCGGAAATGCATTCACCCACACGCTCACCGGAACTTCCACCGTCACCGAAACTTCATTGCTCAACAACACACAGATCATCACGGATACGATCACGGGCAGTTTCGATCCGAACGACAAGCAAGTCCGCACCAGTCCAGGAGAGAGCGGCGAATTCTTCCTGATCGGCCAGGATACTCTATTGAACTACGTGATCCGTTTCCAGAACACGGGAACCGATACTGCGTTCACCGTGGTGGTGACGGATACCATTCCGATCGGGCTTGATCTTTCCACCTTGAAGATCGGAACTGTCTCGCATCCGTTCACGCCCGCGTTCACCGGCCCGCGTGTACTCCAGTTCACCTTCAACAACATCCTGTTGCCGGATAGCAACACCAATGAGGCCGCGAGCCATGGCCTGATCGCATTCAGCTTGAAGCCTGAATTACCGATCCTTGCCGGAACGGTGATCAGCAACAATGCAGACATCTTCTTCGACTTCAACCCGCCGATCCGCACCAACGATGCATCCATCGTGGCAACGATCAGCACATCGATGGGAGCACCTGACTTGAGCGGGATGTCGATCGTTCCAAATCCTGCGAGCGATCGTGTACGCATCCGTTCACTTTCGCACATCGATCGGATCGAACTCTGGTCGATCGATGGTCGCCTGCTGGAAAGCATCCGGGTGAGAACTGATGTCGTGGATCTGGATCTCACGCACTATGCCGCAGGATCGTACTTTGTAAGAGCGAACGGGCCAAATGGGATCACATCGAAAGTATTGCTCGTGGAACGTTGAATAACGCACCCGTTCTGCAACACCGATCGCTCCGATCGCGGTTAAGATGAATGTTCATCCACCTCTCACGAACTCCTCCACCACAGCATTCAATTGCGCACCAAGCAGGATGATGAAGCTCGTGAGATCCAGCCAGAGCAGCAGCACCACCACCGCGGAAAGCGCGCCGTACATCGCGCCGTAATCGCCGAAATTGCTCACGTAGAAAGAGAAGCCCCATGAGACCAGCAACCACAGCACAGTGGAAAGGATCGCACCGGGAAGTGCCAACCTGAACGATGGTGTGCTCCGATCCGGCGCGAAGCGATAGATCATCACTTTCATGCCCACCACTATCGCCAAAAGCAGCGGCCATCGTAGCCAGGCGACCAACGACTCGATCCGTTCGGGAAGGTGAAGCACATCCATCAGGGCCGGGAACACCATTACCAGGACCATGGTGATGATCATGGTGATGATGGCAGCGAACGTGAAACCCAGTGTGATCAGATTCTGTTTGATGAAATGCCGCGAGTTGGTTGCACCATACGCGATCTCCAATCCAGTGAACAGGTATTTGGTCCCCTTGTTCGCGCTCCACATGCTGATGAGAACACCGATCGACGTCCCCAAACTCAGGCTGGCCTGTGAGGTGGAAAGCAGATTGTCGATGCGCCCCTGGATGATCGCCAAAGCTTCATCCGGCATCATGGAACCGAGGCTCTCGATCTGTTGCCGGGCCTGGTGTGGATCCACGACGAGGCCGTAGAGCGAGATCAACGAAATGAGCGCCGGAAAGATCGAGAGGAATGCGTAGAAGCCGACACCCGATGCCACGATCCCGAGATGGTTGCGATCGATGCCGGTGTACACCGCGCGGCCGATCGGAACCAATTTTCTGGTTTCGATCTTCATCGATCAGGATCTTCCAAGATCGAAAAGTAGGATGATCAGGAGTGGGAAAAATGACCATTGTTAAGGTCAAGGGCGGGGTGCTGTGTGGGAAGAAGGTGAATAATTGGATGTAAGCATGGCGAAGGGCAGAAGGTGGATGACTTTCATAAGAGGTTCATCTTAACTTTGACTTTATCATGGACAGCGCCCGCCTGAAGCTAGATCTGGTACAGCGCCTTCAACTCATCTGGGATGATGCGCTTTACTGCGTGTACAAAAGGCGATCGATGCGGAGATCCCGGCGGAATTACTTGAAGATGAGATCTCGATGAGGAACTTGCCGAGTTGAACGCGCGACGCGATGACGCGAAACGAGGCGAAGGTAAGGGGTTCTCGCGTGAAGAGGTCTTGCGCCTTGCGCGGGCGGGGTTTTAACTTTGGTCAACTACCATCGCTAATGAGCACCGTCTCCTTACGTAACGAACTCACAGAACTGATCACAAAGGAGAAGAACGCTTCCTTGCTCGAGGTGCTGAAGGATATTCTTAGTGGTGGATCGAAGAACTCATTGCTCAAGGCAAAGCTCACGTCCCGTGCATTGAAGGCTGAGGAAGACCTCGCCGCTGGCCGGGTGCTTACTACTGATGAAGTTCGCGCCCGCCTAGCCTCACGCAAGAAGAAATGAAAGCCATGAGTTCTCTGAAGCAACGCAAAGCCCAATTGATCGAGCGGATCGAGGCCATTCAGGATGAGCACTTGTTGGATGCCGTGGAGAAGACGCTGGCAGGTAGTGCGCATTATGCCTTAAGCCCGGATCAACAGGATGAGCTACAGGAAAGTCTCGCACGATACATCCGTGGTGAGGCTAAGACCTATACACCCGAGGAAGCGATCACGAAGGCGCGCAAAGCCGCGCGTGGATGACGCGGCCGTTACGAGTTTCGGATGAAGCTGTGGCCGACCTGAGTGCGGCTGCACGCTGGTACGGAGAACGAAGTCTGAAGGCGGCAGATGCCTTCATTGATGAGGTCCAGGAAGCATTCGAATTCATCAGCCAGTTTCCCAATGGTGCACCCCGGATCCAGGGTCTGATCAGGCAGTTTCCTGTGGACCGATTCCCGTTTGTGATCCTCTACCGGCCATTTAAAGATCACATTGCTGTGTTGCGTGTGTTCCATACACGGATGGATCCACGGGTGAAGTTCAAACGGAAGAGATGAACATCCTTAAGCCTTCCATACGCCACCTCCGGTATGGGATCACCAGTGCGGTAGGTGACCACATCGAGGTTGCGTGTCATCCAGACCAGCTCGCAGATGGTGGTGGCAGCGGTTGAAGCTGCGCCCTCCAGACTTGCTGCGGGGTTCTCCGCGGGTGCAGGCGAACAACTGGATGGGATGATGGCGAAGGGCAGAAGGTGGCTGACCTTCATGAGCGGCTGTCAAGGTAGGCGATGGGTCAGCGGCAATGTCACGCAAGAAGCTGACATAAATGACGTTCGCACCAACATGAAATTCTTGTTCGTTGTATGCCTCACATCCTTATTCCTGAGCAATTCCAGCGTTGTGCTAAGCCAATGTCCGGTACCAGAGTCCCTTTATCGGATAATGGTGACCACCGATGGAACGATGCATAAGCCATGGAGGAAAAGGGCTAAAACCATTACTCCTTCCAAAGAACAGATCGAGGCGGCAGAATGCATCCTGCAACGGTTTAGGAACCGATCTATCGAAGCGAGTCGATCACGGGAAACTTTCCTGGCCTTCCAAGACTCTCTTCACAAGCAAAATGCTTATCGCATCTCCATGCAATTCGAAGTGGTGAACTTGGATGGGTCTTATCGCCAATATATCGGTGGGCGAGATCGGAAAGGGACGATCTGGATATACGTCAATGGCTTCTGCCGTACACTGGAAAGGGATATGAATACCGAATGGATCCAAGTGCATGATGGAGGATGGTGCTATTGGCAGGCCTTGGTCAACCTGACTTCGGGTAAGATCGAATGGCTCTACGTTAATGGCGTATGAAGGCACACTAGTGCCCTACGTGACCACATCATGGTTCCGTACCATTCAGATCTGATCGCAGATGGTGGTGGCAGTGATTCAAGGTACTCGTCGATTACTCATGTCAACCCCTGATGACTTTCAGAGATACACCACTTATGATTATAGCAATGGCCAAACGGAACAAGCACCACACCACAAGGGCAAGCATGCCTTTCCAATATCGGTGGTCGGCATTATGAATAGAGCTACTAAGGGTGGAGAGATACCACCATATGTTATAACGTTCTCCAGGTATCATCGGTCACCGTAGACTGAAATAGGTTTCCGCCTTTTTGCGAATCCGTGCGAGAAGTTTCGTAACAGAACTATGCCCAGCATATCCCAACTCCGCAGAAATCTCAAGATGTTGAGAGAGTCCCTTGCGCAAACAAACAATCACCTCCTTTTCCTTATGGTTCAATAAGCTCATGAATCCATCCCAAAGCAAATTCTCATGTATGTCTGCAGAAGGATTGTGTATCGGAATAGCGTCATCAACCTCTACAAACCGAACTCGAACCTTGTTCCTCTTATGGTAGAGTTTTCTCTCAAAATCCTCTTTCGCCCTTGACCAAATACGATCGGTGAAATCGTCTTGGACTCTGTTCGATTTAATAGCATCTACTATTCCGCGGATTTGACCGTTTGAATCAGCGTAGTCTACCAGTTCTTGAGTTGCCTCCCAAGCATCATCTTCGCCACGCCACAGACTACCACCCCAGCTTGGTGGTTGAATGTTCAATTCAGGATGTTGCTCTCGCAATATCCTGATGTGCTCTTCCTCCTGAGCATCATGTGGAGGTCTAGGTTCCCAGCTCAACACACGATCCTCGCATACGCGATAAACCGCGGGTAACCAAAATTTTAGATCATGAGCGAGCAACTTTAGCGGGTCATCTTTAGTAAAGCTTCCTATGGGATTAACTCTATTCGAGGAAGAAAGAAGGGGCCATATATGAGATGCAAATGCGCGGCTCAGTCGCCGTTCCACATCACCTTTCATAAAGGCCTCTATATAGATACGATTGTGATCTGCAATGAATGGCCAATTTGTTCTATTAAATAGTAGCAAGCGATGACGCTCCTTTATTCTTGCTGGCAAGAGCTCGTAAAGTGGACCATACGTGTAATACTCCATTCCTTTTCCAGATGGCAGGACATAGAGATTGCATTCATCGAATCGCTGTAACCATTGCAATTCTGTCGGAAGCCTGTCCCAAAAAAGATTGATACGGTCCTGACCAGATTCCCAGGCCATATTCCACTCACTCAGAGGAACGGCTACCTCCCAGTACCGACCTGATTCGCGTGTTGGAGGATTGAAGAGTACAAACTCTGGCGGTTTTCGCTTTGTAGGAATAGGTAGGCACTTATAAAATGCACCGGCAGGAAAATTAGTTAGATGCGGATATTCGGACACATCAACACTTGATACATGAAGCAGTTTTCCGTCCGTATAGGCGTCTGCAAGAATTCGTTCCAGTGTTCTGTCCTTTGACATTGTTTGTTGGTTTCAATGTTAAGACGACAGATCGAAGGCAAAATGTTCCATCAACAGGAAAAATCGAGGGACGATCATATGAGCCAGGCATTTCGCGTGAGGGATTGAAGCGGAAAGCCCGCAAGCGAGGAGGTTACGACCGAGTGCGGACTTTCCGCCCTTCGGCTGGCTCAGGATGAACTCCAAGCGCGAGCCCGGCTGCATTTGAGCCGGAGGCACGACCAAAGAACACCCTACCTAACATATACTCCACTCGGCCACCGGCGGCTTATATGGTCCGTAGAGCTGCGGTTGCATTAACACCAGGAAGCGCTAGAAATTCCGCATCAATTTATTCGCAATTGCATTACTAATCGGAAAACCCAAGCACTTTTCTAGCCACAACCATTGGCCTGATGGATTAACCTCCATAAAGACGTAATCGCCCTTTTCATCTCTTATGAAGTCATAGGCTCCGTAAAATAACCCAAACGCCTTGTGAAGCTTGAGAAGCTGATGCTTAAATTCTTCAGATATTTGAACATGCATCCATTTATTACTCGCATGATGCTCACGCCAATCGATGGTTTCGCCTAGAACCTCATCATTCTCAACTCGTGCGGCATATACTTCGGTTCCCACAATAGTAATCCTCAGCTCATACTCTTTCTGAACAAACGTTTGATATATGCCCGGGGCTCGTTTTATTGAAGCTTTACCATCAACGACCATCTGCTTGTCGATGATGCTCGTATATGTGAGCAAGCCAATAGGACTCATATAAGCATTCAACGTTTTGAATACAACCTTTCCGGGCTTACTACTTTCTATCAACTTTAATACAGAGTATGGATTGTTTGTAAAAATAGTCTGTGGAATCTTCACACCCAGTGACGTTGCCAGCTTTAACTGGTATAGCTTATTGCCCGCAAGCAATGCCTTTGTTGGATCGTTTATTGACAATGCATCACTGTAGCCATGCTC
>JAEYYE010000130.1 GCA_023430945.1 Bacteroidota bacterium | reverse complement strand
GTTGCACGTTGGCCCAGGCTGCGCCAAAGAGCTGTTTCACCCGATCGATGGCCATCTGTTCGGTCTTGTCCACGAATTCGCAACCGCCGTAATAGCGTTTGCCGGGAAGACCTTCAGCGTATTTGTTGGTCATTACCGTGCCCATCGCCTCCATCACCTGGTCGCTCACGTAGTTCTCGCTGGCGATCAATTCCAGCCCTTTGGTCTGGCGCCATTTCTCCTGTTCAATGATCTCGAATACGGCAGTATCGCGTTGCATGGATGCGTCCTCGGTTATCGGGGGGCGGGCGGCAAAGATAGATGTGCGGTCCGCCCTTCAGCGGCGAATGGAACCAAGCCGCGAAGCTCCCCAGATGAATATGAGAACGATCGGGTATTGAAGGGCGTGCAGCAGCTTCACCGATATGTTGTACCAACCATCGTTGCCGTTGGAGATCCCATGAAAGAGCAGGGCCATGACCCCGATCGTCACATAACCGATCACAAGGAGAAAAGTGTAGCGATGGTCGCCGAATAGGATGCGGGACAGAATGATGCCCAAAAGGAGCATCATGAGAGCGAACAAAGCCGCGAGCGCCCACTTCAGGATCCACAGATCGCGCAGATCGAAGCCGCTGACAGCTGTTTGGAACCTTGAATGTGCATACGAATATGCCCGATCGGAGCCGAGGAAATCGATCTGGTAGTTGAGGTTGATGAAGAGGAATTCACGGATCGCGCCCAACACCACGGCGATCAGCAGGATCGCCAGCACGGCACGCGTGCGCCTGTTCATGGTGCAGCCACCTGTCGTGAAGCAGGGGCCGTACGCTTCACCCACAGATACCAGAGCAGGAAAACCCAGCCGTACACCACCACATGGAACGTGTAATCGTGGTTGAAGTTGAGCAGTTCGTAATCGATGGTTACGATGTGGCAGAGGATCGCGATCCGCAGCGCGTTTATCAGGTGGATGCTCAGCAGGCCCAATGCCGCGAACCAGAGCTTGTGCTTCACCGGGCCGGGGTAGGCGGCGAGGAAGATCAGGAAGACGGCGAACACGCTCAAGCCGTTGCACGGATCCCCGATCCAGAGCAGGTGCCCGCCCTGCACACCGATCGTGCGGATCATTTCCGCGTTGGCAGGCTCGGGGATCAGTTCATGCCCGGCCAGGGTGAGCATCCAGCCGGAAATGGAGATGAGGCTGTCGATCAGGAAGCGATCCAAACGGCCATCGGGATGTAGGATGAATTCGTGGAAAAGGTACCAACCGAGGTAGAGTGAGCCCGCGACCAGGAAGAATCGGGTAATGGGGTCCAGCCTCACCACCGCCCGGGTGGAAAGGGAGGGCATCACTTCGAACGTCTAAGGTCCAGTGCTTTCTTGCCGCCCAGGATGGCACCGGCAGCGATCAGGAGGCCAAGGCCGCCATCGATCGGGATGCATGGGGGCGGCCAGCACGGGGGCGGACCGCCGATCGGTGGTTGAGCCATCAGCGGAGCGGCCAACGGCGCAACAATAGCCAGCAGGATAAGTAAGAAACGTACAGTTCTATTCATGGTTGGTAATACCAACGGTCGGTAACGATCGGTGTCAAAAGTAAGCGATCCGGCACTCTGGCGCCATACGCGCTACCCGCAAATGTACAACCCTGCATCCGGCGGCCCGTGAAATCCACGTCTTTCCTATATTTGCCGGGTATAGAAGCATCCGATCCACGCACAGGGTGCCGATCGCCCGGCCGGTGATCCACATCTTCCATGGCAGCAACACCCCGACCCCCGCAGCGCGGCAACATCGTTGATGCCAAGGACCTCCGCTATTTCATGCGGATCTTCTCGAAGAACTGGTACTTCGTGGCCGTGGCCCTTGTGCTCTCTTCCGTACTGGCCTACCTGTACAGTTACAAGCTGCCCGACATCTATGGCGCCACCACGCAGATCCTGCTGAAGGACAACGAGGTGTACAATTACCAGAACCAGATGTACAAGAGCCTGGGCTACGTGGGTGCCTACGGCGATATCGTGAACCAGAAGCGGGTGCTCACCTCGCATGATCTGATCAACGAAACGCTCGATCGGCTCGATTTCGATGTTTCCTATTTCGTGGTGGGCCGTTTCAAGCGATCGCAGGTGCATGCCACGTTGCCCTTCACGGTGCAGATGGACGTGATCGAACAGCGGCTCTATAACCGCCCGATCGATCTGCACATCATCAACGAGCGGGAATACCAGCTCAGCTACGAAAAGGATGGCGAGATCGTGAAGAAGGTGTTCCCCTTCAACGAGCATGTGCGCGATCCCGATGGTGAATACCTGATCAAGGTGGTCGCTTCGCCCTACCTGAACGCGCAAACGGTGAAGAACCTGGCCGAGACCGACTACCAGTTCGTGCGCCACGATCGCAATTCGCTGATCGGCCAGTTCAAGAACCGGATCGAGGTGGTGAACCACGATTACACCACGATCCTGCAGGTGACTGTGGAAGATGAGGTCTCCTCACGGGCGAAGATGTTCCTTGACACGCTTTCGAAGGTCTACATCAACTACACCCTGCAAAGCGAATTCGACATCAACGAGAACACCATGATGTACATCGATCGGCAGATCGATGAAGTGAGCGTGATCCTTGAACATCACGAGGACGAGCTCCAGAACTACAAGGTGAACAAGGACATCCTCGATCTGGGCAAGGAGGAGAACATGTATTTCCAGGAACTGGTGAAGTACGACCAGATGCGCCGCAAGCTCGAGCTGGAGATCGAATCGCTCAACTCGCTGGAGAACTACGTGCTCAACAGCCAGGACGAACGGTTGCTGCCGCCGGCCGTGTACATCACCGAGGATGATTTCCTGCGCACCACGCTGAACCAGCTGTACGAGATGCAGATGACCAGGAACAGCATGCTGTACGCTGGAACGGAGAGCAACATGGGCATCGCCCAGATGGACTCCACCTTCCAGCTCAACCGCATGAACCTGCTGGTCTACATCAAGAACTCACGCGCGGCGATGAAGGACAAGATCGCCGACATACAGGTGCAGCTCAGGGATTATGAATCGATGATCCGCAGCCTGCCGAAGAGCCAGCGCGACATGCTCAACATCGAGCGCCGGTTGCAGGTGAACGAGAAGATGTACCTCTTCCTGCTGGAGAAACGTGCAAGCACAGTGATCGCGAAGGCGGGGATCGTTCCGCAGACCAAGGTGATCGAATCGGCCCGGCCACTTGGCGTGGTGAAGCCGGACAAGACCCGCATCTTCTACATGTTCCTGCTGGGCGGTGTGGTGCTTTCCATGTTGATGGTGTTCGTGCGGATCCTGTTCTATGACCGGATCGAGAACGCAGATGAACTGAAGGAGCTCACCCCGTTGCCGATCTTCGGCGAGATCATCGCCAGCGAGAAGGCGGAAGAGAACTATGTGGTGGTGGATACCGATCCGAAGGCGGCGATCACCGAATCCTTCCGTACGGTACGTACCAACCTGGAGTACATCGCGGTGGAAGGCGATCGCGGAAAGGTGATCATGGTGACGAGCTATCGCCCGAACGAAGGGAAAACGTTCTGCTCCGTGAACCTGAGCGCGATCCTCTCGAAGGCCGGGAAGCGTGTGCTGCTGCTGGAGCTCGATCTGCACAAACCCAAAGTGGGCAAGGGGCTCGGCCTGGTAAGCAATGCCGGCCTCAGCAACATCCTGATCGGGAAGATGGATTGGCGTGAAGGCGTGATTAGAACGCAGTTCGAGAATTTCGATGTGCTGCTTTCCGGGCCCACGCCACCGAACGCTTCGGAACTGGTGTTGAGCCGGCATCTGGAACGATTGTTCAAGGAAGCCTGCCTGGAGTATGATTATGTGCTGGTGGATACACCACCTGTGGGCCTGATCACCGATGCCGTGTTGATGATGAAGTACGTTGATGCCACGCTCTTCGTGGTGAACACACGGTTCGCGAACAAGGACCACATCACGAACGCGATGGAGGTGCTCAACGCCAGCACCAACAAGAACAACGGCTTCATCCTGAACGGGGTAAGGATCAAGAAGAGCAAGTACTACTACAACACGAACTACGGTTACGGCTACCGTTACGCTTACGGCTACGGCAGCGGCTACGGGTATGGCTACGGCTACGGCCGTCGATCGAAAGCGGACCAGAACGGATCGGCCAAAAAGAAAAAGCCGGAGTCCGCGCAAATGAGTTGATCGGTGAAGCAGGAAGGTGAACAGGTGCAGTGGGATGTGGTGATCGGGCCGCAGCGGCCATGGTGGCAGCTCGGCTTGAAGGAGCTTTGGGCGTACCGCGATCTGCTCGCGCTCATGATCCGCCGCGATGTGGTGGCCGTTCACAAGCAAACGGTGATCGGGCCACTGTGGCATTTCGTAACACCGCTCTTCACCACGCTGATCTTCGCGCTCATGTTCGGCCGGATCGCAAAATTGCCCACCGATGGCGTGCCACCAACCTTGTTCTATCTCTCCGGCCTGATCCCGTGGGGTTTCTTCGCCAGCACGCTCACCAAGACCTCCCAATCCTTCATCTCACAGGCGCACCTGCTCACGAAGGTGTATTTCCCGCGGCTGATCGTTCCGCTCAGCATCACGTTCGCCAACTTCGTGAGCTTCGCGATCCAGTTGCTCCTGCTTTCCGGCTTCATTGCCTACTTCGCGTTTTTCGGATCGGACTTCAGTTGGAGCTTCACTTCACAGTTGCTGCTGTTGCCGTTGATCATCCTGCTGATCGGCCTGCTCGGGTTCGGGGTCGGTGTGATCGTGGCAGGCGCGACCATCCGTTTCCGTGATCTCAACTTCCTGATCGGTTTCGGCGTGCAACTGCTCATGTACGTGAGCCCGGTGATCTTTCCACCTTCCATGTTGCAGGGAACGCTCGGCAAGATCGTGGGCATCAATCCGATGACCCCGCTGATCAATGCGTTCCGCGCTTCGGTCTTCGGTGGGCACCTTGATGTGAACTCGCTTCTCTATTCGATCGTATTCATCACGGCGACCCTGCTCTTCGGGCTCGCCTTCTACCAACGCCAGGAACGTTCGTTCGCGGACGTAGTGTGATGCGGAACAAAAGCGGACTTGTGATCCAGGCGGCCGATCTGCACAAGCATTACCGGCTTGGTGTGGTGGGCGCCACGCAGCTGAACGACGAGATCCGCGCGTTCTTCGCCAGGCTGCGGGGCCGCACCGATCCGCGCCGTCCGGTGGATCAGGAGGGCATCGGGATCAACACGAAGAAGGATTTCTGGGCCCTTCGCGGCGTGAGTTTCGAGGTATCGCAAGGCGAGACCGTCGGCATCATCGGGCGTAATGGCGCAGGCAAAAGCACGTTGTTGAAACTGCTCTCGAGGATCACGCTGCCCACGCGTGGCGAGATCAGGTTGCGCGGCCGCATCTCCAGCCTGCTTGAAGTGGGCACCGGCTTCCATCCGGAACTTACCGGCCTTGAGAACATCTACCTCAACGGCGCGATCCTCGGCATGCGCCGGCACGAGATCAAGGCGAAGCTCGATGAGATCATCGCCTTCAGTGGGATCGAGCATCACATCGATTCACCGATCAAGCGCTACAGCAGCGGCATGAAGGTGCGCCTTGGTTTCGCGGTGGCCGCCCACCTCGAACCGGAGATCCTCATCGTGGATGAAGTGCTCGCCGTGGGCGACGCGGAATTCCAGAAGCGCTGCCTCGGGAAAATGCGGGATGTGAGCCGGAACGAGGGCCGAACGATCCTGTTCGTAAGCCACAACATGGCGGCGGTAAAGAGCCTTTGTGCCCGCACGATCGTTCTCGATCACGGGCGCCTGGCCTATGATGGCGAGACCGCAAAGGCGATCGGCCATTACATGCAGGGCGATGCCGAAACAGTGAACACGCGGCATTTCGGGAAGGAGTTCGACCATCCGGAGATCCACATGAAAGAGATCAGGCTTTGTGCAAAAGGAGAAGATCCGGATACGCCGCTGGACGAACATCAGGCGATCGAGATGCATGTGGAATTCGATCTGAAACGAAATGCCGATCGACGCCGCTTGATCTTCATGTTGAATACCGATGATGGTGTTCAATTGTTCACGTTCACACACACTACAGCAGGTGTCAAATTGCGTGAAGGATTGAATCACTTGGTCTGTTCGTTCCCGAAAGGCTTCCTCAATATCGGTTCGTATTTCCTCACGGCTTATCTGATGGAAGATGTGAACACGATGCTATTCCATGTGGAGGATATCATGCAGTTCCATGTGCAGGAAGGCCAGCGAAAACTCGGCGGATGGATGGGCCGTGAACGAGGCTTCATCAAACCGAGGTTCGAGTGGACCCAACAGCAGGTGCTCGTATCAGCCACTTGAATTCATCGTAGGATCACCAGTAATTTGACGGGACGACAGATCAATGCATAGCAGCCGTAGACCGATGGAACCCATGCCGATCAAGCCACAGGCTGTTGCGAACGACGATGCACCGATCTATGTAACGCGCACTTTTCTTCCGCCGCAGGAGGATTATTTGAAGTGGCTCAACAAGGCCTGGGAAAGTCATTGCCTCACGAACAATGGTCCGATCCACCAGGAACTTGAAGAAACGCTGCGCGCGCGTTTCGAAGTGCCGCACCTGCGGCTGATGGCCAACGGTACGCTCGCGATCCAACTTGCGCTGAAAGCGTTGGGAGTGAAGGGAAAGGTGGTCACCACCCCGTATTCATACGTCGCCACTACGAGTGCGATCCTTTGGGAAGGATGCGAACCCGTTTACGTGGACATCAAACCCGATACGCTGTGCATCGATCCAGGACTGATCGAGGCAGCGATCACGCCGGATACCACGGCGATCCTGGCTACGCACGTCTACGGGATCCCATGCGATGTGGAAGCGATCGATGCCATCGCGAGGAAGCACGGCCTGAAAGTGATCTACGATGCAGCGCACGCCTTCGATGTGAAGTACAAGGGCCGCAGCATATTGCAGTGGGGTGATGCGAGCACGCTCAGCTTCCATGCGACCAAACTTTTCCATACAGTGGAAGGCGGGGCCGTGGTGTTGCACAATGATGAAGCCGATCGAAAATTGAGGTTGCTTCGCAGCTTCGGGCACAATGCTGATGAGCATTTCTGCCTTGGCATGAACGCCAAGATGAGCGAAGTACACGCGGGGATGGGAATGGCGATCCTGCCACATATGCCAAAGATCCTCGCGGATCGGAAACGGATCACCGATCGGTACAACGAAGCGCTTGCCGGGCTGCCGATCCAACGGCCGCAGGTCAGTGATCCACCGGGTTACAACTATTCCTATTATCCGATCGTACTGAACAGCATGGAGGAGCGCGAGTCGGTATTGACGAACATGGCTGCGCAGGGCGTGATGTGCCGGCGCTATTTCTTCCCTTCGCTGAACACGCTGCCTTATGTTCCAACCGGCGCGTCACCGATCTCCGAACGAGCAGCGGCCACCGCACTTTGTCTTCCGTTCCACGATCAGCTTACCGATCGGGAAATGGATCGGGTGGTAACGGCATTGAAGCACAGTCTGGCCACAGCGGCGGCGTTGGTGGCGGAAGTGATATGATCACCACGCCGATCCGTGCCACAAGATCTTTGCGCGCATGAGGCTGGCGATCATGCAGCCATACCTGTTCCCGTATCTGGGCTATTTCCAATTGATGCATGCCGCCGATCGGTTCGTGGTGTACGATGATGTGAACTTCATAAAAGGTGGTTGGATAAACCGCAACCGCATTGCAC
>JAEYYE010000080.1 GCA_023430945.1 Bacteroidota bacterium | reverse complement strand
AAGCTGAGCGCTGCCGGCCAGTGAACCAACTGTGCCGGCATTGGTGGCGAATTCGATCCGCGATGAGCAGTCGAACGGTACACGGATGTTATCGAACCAGCTGCGTGTCGTGTTCACAGTACCATGGTTCCAGAGGCAACCGATGTACGGGAGCGAAGTGGAGGTATACACGGCATCGGTAACCGTACCTGCGCTCGCGGAAGCCGTCTGCGGATCGGGGAAGGTGACCGGGGCCGATGCATGGAACAACTGCCATTGATCGTTCGTGGGATCATAGGTGACCCGAACGGCCAGGGCCTGTGTGCTGAAGTTGCCTGCAGCGATCAATGTGGTGAGCACCGTTTCGCTGCTGAGACCGTTGCTGTAACGCACCAAACGCACCGGATTGGCGGTGCTTCCCGGTGAACCCATCACCACTGCGTATCCCTGCCCTTGCAGAAGATCTGCGCTGCTGCCGGCAAGCACCATCGCGATGCCGTGGTTGTTCGCGGTCATCCCGTTCGGGTTCAATGCGTTCTGCCGCATGTTGAACGACCACTCCAATACGCAGGGATTGTTGGTGAGCGTGGTCTCATACGTTCCCGGGGTGGATCTGGAAATGTATTCACGGCCGGCCACGTTGCTTTCCATGAGCAACATGTTCCCGGAGATGGATATGCCTGAAGGAACGATGGTTTCCGTTTCCGTCCAGCCATTGCCCACCGTGGAGCTGTTGGCCCGATCGAAATCATCGACCAGTTGTTGGGCATGGCCCCTCAGCGGCACACCGAAGCCGGCCATGATGGTAAGGAGGAGGAAGGCTCCTGACCCGAGTGTACTTTTCTTTTTCATTCTCGATCCGTTTGGTTCATCCAAGGGGCTGTACCATCAGCTCCTGGGCGGGGTCTTTCCGCCAGTTGTGGTTCAGGCGGTGCCGTTTCTACGAGGACCCGATCGGAAGGTTTCGCAACAAGGTGACCTGGAAAAGACCACTTCGATCGGCACATGCCGTAATTCGGATCGGTGTCGCTATCTTTGCAGCCGTTTTGCATTGGACCCGTAGCTCAATTGGATAGAGCATCTGACTACGGATCAGAAGGTTTGGGGTTCGACTCCCTACGGGTTCACAGAAAGCAAAGGCGCTGAAAGGCGCCTTTGCCGTTCCTGGCAGAAGCATTCAACGGGTTTTCCGCCGATCCCAACGCCAGTGCGGCTCCACTAGGCGAAAATTCCCGGAACCTACCGGAGAAAAAATGACCTTTGTAAACGGAAAGCCTTGATACCACTACGGATCGGCCTGCCGTTATCAGATGCCTTCACTCCCACTCTTCCGCCTTTTCACTTCACTGCGGTCCATCGATCGGGAGGAATTGATGTTGCAGGGCGCATTCCTGGTGGGCCTCACTTCGCTGGTTCTCCTCGTTGGCCAGTCCACACGCATGGACGTGAAGGAAACGCGGCCAGCGAAGCAACCGATGGAGGCGCCGCCGCCCCCGCCCGAGCCACTTGCCTGAGGCCATCACCGACCGGGGTATTTTCGCTGCAACAAGGCCAGCACATGCCGGTCGATCGGTAGGCTCAAGCTCTCCTCCGGACTGTTCAGATCCATCCACCGGCATCCTTCCTGCACGGTGGGATCGGGGAGATCGAACGCCTCCTTCAGCACTTCCAGCTTTGCCGTACGCGCCAGCTTGAATTGATAATAGATGCTGATCACCTGCATCGGCGCGGTATGAAAAACGCTTTGCTGGAAGAAGTCCGTGGTGTAGAAATGCCGCAGATCGGTGGCTTCCACGTTCAATTCCTCCCTGATCTCGCGGATCAGGCAATCCACGGTGCTTTCGCCGTATTCGAGGCCGCCGCCCGGGAATTTGGTGATCCTTCTTCCTTTGATCACTTCATCCATCACCAGGATCTTCCTTGTTCCTCCCATCCGCTTCATGCAGATGCCGTAGACGCGGATCGTGAACATGCTCACTTGATCGCCCTTATCATTTCGCGCTTGCCCGGCGGCCCCTGCAAACGCTCCACCGCAAAGCCGATCGATGCGAGCGTGCGGCGCACTTCGCCTTTCGCGCAGTAAGTGACGAGCACCCCGCCTTCGCGCATCGATCCATACACCCGTTCAAGAACATCGGCCTTCCACATCGCTGGATCTGTAGCCGGAGCGAACGCATCGAAATAGACCAGATCATATCCTCCTCTTTCAGCGAGTTCCTCAACCGGCGTTCTGCTCCAACGAAATATGAGCCCGCCTTTCTCGTGGCGCTGCTCATCGATCCGCATCATTTCAAGGAATCCTTCTTTCAATCCGGGCCAGGAAAGTTCATCCCAATAGGCAAGTTGCTCCAGGACGCTTTCGGGGAGGGGGAACGGCTCAAGTGAAGTGTAGTCCACGTTGCATTTCCCTTCGAGGCAGCGGATCCACGTGAGCAGCAGGTTAAGGCCGGTGCCCAACCCGATCTCCAGGATCCGGATCGGTCCGGCCTCCAGTCGATCTCGGTGCCGATCGATCACAAACTGCAGACCCGATGAAATGAAGACATGGGTGGATTCGACCACTGCACCATGCACGCTGTGGTATCCTTCGCCATGCTGTGCACTGCGCAGCGTAAGCGAACCATCACCAGTGCGATAAGGCGCCAGATCACCGGCCCGGGCAACTGTCACGCCCGCCAAATTAGTTGTTGATCGCGTTGTTGATCCATGATCGCACCGGGCCGTGGCCGCCTCACGTGGATCCATAGCTTTGCGGCGCCGCGATCAAGCGGTACAACGGAAAATGGCAAGAGATCAACGCAAGGGGGCAAAGAAGATCGTGAAGAAGAACGTGAAGAACGATCCCGCGACCATCCTGGACAGCAAGTCGATCGCATTCCTTACGCGTTATTTGAACAATCCCTCACCCACCGGCTTCGAAAGCGAAGGACAGAAGATCTGGCTGGAGTACATCAAACCTTATATCGACGAGCATTTCGTGGATCCGTACGGCACCGTTGTCGGCGTGATCAATCCACAGGCGAAGTACAAGGTTGTGATCGAAGCGCACGCCGATGAGATCAGCTGGTTCGTGCATTACATCACCAAGGAAGGATTCATCTATGTAAGGCGTAACGGTGGAAGCGATCACATCATCGCGCCCAGCAAACGGGTGAACATCCATACTGAAAAAGGCATCGTGAAAGCCATATTCGGCTGGCCTGCGATCCACGTACGCAATGGTAAGACGGAGACCACGCCTTCACTGGACAACATCTTCCTGGATTGTGGTTGCAACAGCAAGGAGGAAGTGGAAAAACTGGGCGTTCACGTTGGTTGCGTGATCACTTACGAAGATGAGTTCATGATCCTGAACGACCGCAACTTCGTTGGCCGTGCGCTGGATAACCGCATGGGTGGGTTCATGATCGCCGAAGTGACGCGATTGCTGAAGGAGAACAAAGTGAAACTTCCCTTCGGTCTTTATGTAACCAACAGCGTGCAGGAAGAAGTGGGATTGCGCGGGGCGGAAATGATCGTGGAACGGATAAAGCCAGACCTGGCCATCATAACGGATGTGACGCATGACACGCAGACCCCGATGATGAACAAGATCCAGAACGGCGACATCTCCTGCGGATCAGGGCCGGTACTGAGCTACGCGCCTGCGGTGCACAACAATGTATTGAAGCACATCGTGCGCACCGCCACCGAAAAGAAGATCGCCTTCCAACGGCTTGCCGCGAGCCGCGCCACCGGTACCGATACCGATGCGTTCGCCTACGGCGCCGCTGGTGTGCCTTCTGCCTTGATAAGCCTGCCATTGCGCTATATGCATACCACCGTGGAGACCGTGGATCGCAAGGATGTGGAAGAGGTGATCAAACTGATCTATGCTTCACTCGTTGGTCTCAAAGCAGGCCAGGACATGCGTTATTTCAAGTGATCCATCGATGAAATGGGAACTGGAGGATAACACCCAGGAGGCCATCCAGTTCCTGATGCTCGGCGCCGCGATCGTACTGGCGATCAAAGCGCTGGTGGTGGGTGCCGATTTTCTCTTCGATGAAAGCACAGGATCGGAGCTTGGGCAGATCGCCGCATTTCACAGAAAGAGCTTCATCCTGTCAGGTAGGGATGTGATCGTTGTAGGGGCCATGGACCTGTTCGGCCGACTAGCGGTGGCATTCCTGCTTTCCATCGGGGCCGGCGTGATCGGCGGTCTGATCGGGCTTTTGATCGCGCGTGGATCAAGCAGACCATTTCTTCCGATCACGGTGGGCGGGGCACGCTTGGGTCTGGTCATCGTGGGCGCCACCGCGCTCTATTCCGCTTTGTTCCTGCCGCCAAGCACGGTGCAGATCTCCAATGAAGGAACAATGTTCCGGTCACGCATCGCGATCGCCGATGCTATTTCGATCCCCTTTACTTTGGATCGATACGAGATCCCCTGGCAGCAGGTTGATTCGGTAGTGCATCGGCAGATCGACCTGGATGATCGCGCCTGCGGGGTGATCGATCGCGTTGAATTGATCGCGAATGGCAACGCCATCACCATTTTGGAGGAGATCCCCGAGGGTTCCGATTGCGCAAGGTCCCGAGCGACCGCCAACGAGAATTCTCTTGAATTGATCGAGCTTCTCTACACGAATTACTTGCAGGATAGAACGAATAAGCGCTACCATTGATCAGGTGTTCCACATCTCTGGCCAACAGGTATCTTGTGCGGCCAAGCAGATCAAAGAGCGGAACGTGAATTATCCTGGTGATTGGGCAGTGATCGTTCCGATGGCGAACGAGGAAGCAGAGTTCGGTGAGTTTACCGAACTTCTAGCCAGGGTTCTTGATAGGATCGGTTCCGGAACAGTGTATTTCGTGGTGGATAAAGCTTCGAAAGATGCCACCTTGGAGATGTCACAGGCACTTTCGGCCAGGGATGGTCGATTCAGAACAATTTGGGCTCCGGAGGATCGGAACGTGGTGGACGCATATTTGCGGGGATACAAGGAGGCCTACGATCGGGGACATGATCCCATCATCGAAATGGATGCCGGCCTATCCCACGACCCTAGAGCTCTCCCGATGTTCCTGCGTGTGTTGAACGAAGGGAATGAGTGCGCTTTCGGAAGCCGGTTCATCAATGGCGGATCGATATCGGATTCAAGCAAGAGTAGGTGGTTCCTATCCAAGACGGGCACTGTGCTGGCGAATCTCCTATTGGGAACACATATGTATGATATGACCTCGGGCTTTCAGGGATTCCATCGGTCCGTTGTAGCACAATTCCTCAAATACCCACTCCTTTCCAAGGCCCACTTCTACCAGACCGAACTACGTTATCTGCTGCGTAAAAAACGATATGCTGAAATACCGGTCCACTATAGGGCTCCGAGTCCGCGGGTTTCACAAGGCGCGATCATGAATTCCATTTCCGTCCTATTCCATTATTTCATCCAGCGGATCACCTTCCGATCGAAAAGGATCTGAACAATGAAGAAGAGAACTGCGCTGGTGATCACATCGATCTCCGCTCCGAATAAGGTACTGCGCTCTTTTGCGGATGGCTGTGCATTGCACAATATTGAAATGATCCTGATAGGGGATGTACCATCACCTGCCACCTTCGAGCTCGAAGGTTGCGACTTCTGGAGCATCGATCGGCAGTGCACAATGCCATTCAAGCTCGCAACCAGCCTGCCTCAAAGGCATTATGCCAGAAAGAACCTCGGCTATCTGCGAGCCATCCGCAACGGTGCCGAAGTGATCATAGAATCAGATGATGATAATTTCCCCCAGGAAAGCTTCTGGCAGGATCGAGACCTTAACATGCAAGCCGCACCCTTCCACGGAAAGGGATGGGTCAACATGTATCGTTATTTCACTCGTTCATTCATCTGGCCGCGCGGTTTCCCTTTGGAGAGGATCCATGATCCGCTGCCTGATGCAGCCTCATCCGAACACAGGATTTGCCCAGTACAACAAGGTCTTGCGAACGGAGATCCCGATGTGGATGCGATATTCCGCCTTACCCGGACCTTGCCCCTGGATCTTGAGATCACAAGCACTGCGTATGCATTGGCCAAAGGAAGCTGGTGTCCCTTCGGTTCACAGAATACCACATGGTTCCGCGAAGCATTTCCATTGCTCTATCTGCCTTCGCACTGCAGCTTCAGAATGACCGATATCTGGCGCAGCTACATCGCGGTGCGCATCTGTTGGGAGAATGATTGGGATATATTGTTCCACAAGCCTACCGTGTGGCAGGAAAGGAACGAGCACGATCTGATGAAGGACTTCGCCGA
>JAEYYE010000031.1 GCA_023430945.1 Bacteroidota bacterium | reverse complement strand
ACCATGAGTATCCCTAATTTCCAAATCGCCTTCAATCAATTTGGACGATCTAATGTCAACTCGAGATCCCTGCATAATGAGCGATGGTTGGATCCACATAACGATATCACTGTCGAGTTCAGATAATGCCGTATTCAAACAAAAGGGTTCGATGATCCATTGTTGATCAGATAGAACTACGGGTATATCACCAGTTCGGAACCATGTGCTACCACGATAGCTGCCATTATCACTGATCTGGATTTCATTTGGATCTTCTTCATCTACAAATGGTGTAGGAACTAGATGGCAAAGCTCCTCCAATTGATTCACGCTCGCAACCAAAATGGAGTCATTCCACCAAGGTTCGCCATAATATTCCACCGCAGTTGTAATTGAAATCAAATCATTGGCCGTGCATTTTGGCCAAACTGATCTATAATAATGATAATCAGGATACATGATTTGAGCATCATTCAATCTTCCTACATATTGCAAAATACCGTTTGGATTAAAATAAGCAAGAAATGAACGATCATTTAGACGATTCAAATGAACGATAATGTCACCAGAGGACGTAATATCTACATCCATAGGGAATCCCGCATTGATCACATTACCATCGGTGAGGTCAAAACGACGATGCCAGTTAATATTTCCGGATGGATCTATTTTGAGTAGAAATCCCCAATATTGATAGCTCGAGAGCCAGTGAATACCAGATATGATTATTGAACCATCGGGAGACTGAGCGGCGGAAGTAGCTTCGCTCATCCAGTAATCAATATTGTACGTTTTGGACCATATGAATTCTCCATCGGGTTGAACTCGCATAAGATGGATCCCGCCCTGAGTACGATTCACTAGGAGAACAGAACCATCGTTCAAAAGCAGCGATTCGGCACCAGCATAGGAACCCCCACTGCTTGGTACATCTGAATACATACGGCAATACAATGTGTCGCCATTCTGCGCAAGGCCTAATAAGCACGTGTGATTTGGATTTGTCGGTTGTGAGAGATAGTAATTGCCATCCGGATTTCGATGAGCCTTTCCGTGATGGTCCGGAATTGATGAATATCCGCAGGATCCAAAGTAATGGCAGTAAAATTTGCTGAAGACTAATTGGTGCATATTATTGAACTCGGTCAAAATGTATCCAAAGCTTTCACACTGAAAGGGTATAGAGTTCGAAGTTGCGAGTATATAAAAAGCAGGACCGTTCTCTATCTCATTAATGGTATACACGTTATTTATTGCAATGTCTGTTGGGTATTCTATCGCCTTTGACCACATCACATTGCCATCAGGATTTAACCTCGTTACACCGCACTTATCATTTTGTAACGTCGCCATTATTATACCACCATCTGATGTTGCGGATGTCACAACCTTAGCAATTGGAGTTCCATCCTGGAGATGCATATAATTCATATAAGGGGATTGGGCTTGGGCTGCAAAACCGACCACGATGCAGATTGGAGCCATTGTCTTCCACATAATCATGCTGTTTGATTCAAGACAGGTAAGGTAAAGGAAACGCTGCCTCGATCAACCCTCAACCATACTTCCCGCCCCACAACCGCTCCAACATCGCCCGGTACTCCCGCTCCCGCGGATTATCGCCCGGTTCGTAAAAAGCCGTTCCGCTGATCGGATACGGCAGATATTCCTGATCGAGGAAATTGCCCTGGCCTTCGTGGCTGTATTGGTAATCCTTGCCGTAACCAATGTCCTTCATCAGCTTGGTGGGCGCGTTGCGGAGGTGTAACGGCACGGGCAGATCACCGGTCTGTTTCACCTTGGCGTGTGCGGCGCCGATGGCCATGTAGCTGGCATTGCTCTTGGGCGAACAGGCGAGGTAGATCGCACATTGGCTCAGGATGATGCGGCTTTCGGGCCAACCGATCATCTGGGCCGCCTGCATGGTGGTGGTGGCCATGAGCAGCGCATTGGGGTTCGCGTTGCCAATGTCCTCGCTGGCCAGGATCACCATGCGCCGTGCGATGAACAGCGGATCCTCGCCGCCTTCCACCATCCGCGCCAGCCAGTACACCGCCGCATTTGGATCGCTGCCGCGCATGCTCTTGATGAACGCACTGATGATGTCGTAATGCTGCTCGCCCTGCTTGTCGTACCGCGCGGCGTTGTTCTGCACCACCTGCTTCACCAGCTCATTGGTGATCACGATGGTGCCATCCACCGGTTGCGCGGCCTTCACGCACAGCTCGAACGTATTGAGCAACCTGCGAGCATCGCCCCCGCTGGCGCGCATCAGCGCTTCGATCTCCTTCAGCTCGATCTTCTTCGTGCGCAGCTCCAAATCCTTTTCCATCGCGCGGTGCAGCAGGCCGAGCAGATCCTCCTCGCTCAGCGGTTGCAGAATATACACCTGGCAGCGGGAGAGGAGCGCGCCGATCACCTCGAAGCTCGGGTTCTCGGTGGTGGCGCCGATCAACGTGATCGTTCCTTTCTCCACTGCGCCCAAAAGCGAATCCTGTTGCGCCTTGCTGAAGCGATGGATCTCATCGATGAACAGCACTGCGGCCCGCGAGAACAATCCGCTGCCACCGGCTTTTTCGATCACTTCGCGCACATCCTTCACGCCACTGCTGATCGCGCTCAGTGTATGAAACGGCCGATCGAGGTCCTTGGCGATCAGCCGCGCGAGTGTTGTTTTTCCCACACCCGGCGGCCCCCACAGGATCATGCTCGGCAGCATGCCGCCGGCCAGTGCCTTGCGCAAAATGCCATCCGGACCGACAAGATGCTGCTGGCCCACTACCTCGTCGAGCGAGTTGGGGCGCATGCGTTCGGCAAGTGGCGCGCTGGTCTCCAAAACGAAGCGCGAAGTTACTGTGGCGCTTTGGGCGTATCCCTTGCGCTCTTCATTCCAACTCCGCACTCGGAAAAAGAAAAGAGTTCGCTCGCGACCCTCTCTTTCGGAAAGGGGCTGGGCGCCTGCGCCAAAGCGCTCCGGCGACGGCGCGGGGTGAGGCCTCGCTTGCGAGGTTTTCATTGCGATCGCTAACGCGGCTTGTGATGAGCGGAGTCGAAGGGCTGACGCATGGAGATCATCCCTTTTCCGATCTGGTATCGATCCCATGATCGTTCAAAACTTTTCCCGCCAGAAAATTTGGCGATCCCGATCCGCTGTGGTTAATTGTGCGTCAGCTAATCGACAGAAAAACCGTCAGGCCGTTCGATGTTGGAGGAAGGCGACAAAGCACCGGAGTTGTCCGGGCTCGATCAGGATGGAAAGCCTGTTTCACTTCTCGACTATAGAGGGAAGAAGCTCGTGCTTTTCTTCTACCCGAAGGACAATACTCCCGGTTGTACAGCACAAGCCTGCAGCCTTCGCGATGAGCATGATGAGCTTCTGGAGGCCGGCTACGAAGTGCTCGGCGTAAGCGCCGATTCGCAACGGAAGCACCGTAACTTCATCGCGAAGTACGATCTGCCTTTCCGCCTACTCTCCGATCCCGATCGGCGCACGATCGATGCGTACGGTGTTTGGGGACAGAAGAAATTCATGGGCATCACCTTCGAAGGCATCATCCGCACCACTTTCCTGATCGATGGGAACGGAAGGATCGAAAGGATCATTCGTGACGTGAATACCAAGGAACATGCAGCGCAGGTGCTTCAAGGCAGCTGACCGACAGAAACAAAAAGAACAACACAACATACCACCATGGCAGAGATCAACAAGGACAAACTGAAGGCGCTTCAACTTACAATGGACAAGATGGAGAAGACCTTCGGGAAAGGCGCCATCATGAAGCTGGGCGATGATGCGGTGGAGCAGGTGGAAGTGATCCCCAGCGGAAGCATCGGACTTGATCTGGCCCTGGGCGTTGGTGGTTATCCGAAAGGCAGGATCATTGAGATCTACGGCCCGGAATCATCGGGTAAGACCACCCTTGCGATCCATGCGATCGCCGAAGCGCAGAAGCGTGGCGGCATCGCGGCCATCATCGATGCGGAACATGCCTTCGATCGGTTCTATGCCGAAGCGCTCGGTGTGGATACCGAGAACCTGCTGATCTCGCAGCCCGACAACGGTGAGCAGGCGCTCGAGATCGCCGACAACCTGATCCGCTCCGGCGCGATCGATCTGCTGGTGGTGGATAGCGTGGCGGCACTTACGCCACGTGCCGAGATAGAAGGAGAGATGGGCGACAGCGCCGTAGGCATGCAGGCGCGACTGATGAGCAAGGCCTTGCGAAAGCTCACAGGAACCATCAGCAAGACCGGTTGCTGCTGCATCTTCATCAACCAATTGCGTGAAAAGATCGGTGTGATGTTCGGCAATCCGGAAACGACCACCGGTGGTAATGCCCTGAAATTCTATTCCACGATCCGCCTGGATATCCGCCGCGCCACCCAGATCAAGGATGGTGAGAACGCGATCGGGAACCGCACCAAGGTGAAAGTGGTGAAGAACAAGGTGGCCCCACCGTTCAAGAAGGCCGAGTTCGACATCATGTTCGGCAAAGGCGTGAGCAAGACCGGCGAGATCATCGACATGGGTGTGGAGATGAACATCATCAAGAAGAGCGGAAGCTGGTTCAGCTACATGGACAACAAGCTCGGCCAGGGCCGCGACATGGTGCGCCAGCTGCTCGAGGATAACGAGGAACTTTGCGAAGAACTTGAGAACAAGATCAAGGAAGCGGTGGCGAACACGGGAGTACCGGTGAACGCCTGATCATTGTCACCCGCTACTTTTGAGGGCCCTGGCGAGGAGTGCGCCGGGGCCTTCGCTTTGCACCGCATGTTCCATAAAGCTTCGCGCACCTTATCGATCTTCCTCTCATTGTGGCTCTTTGCCTGCAATGAAGATCAGAACGGTGGTGTTCAACACTTGGCGACATCTACCGATCCAGCGATGGCAGAAGTGGAGCAGCGGATCATTGCTTCACCTGCCAATGCCAGCCTCTATGCCGAACGTGCACGATTGAACGAGCAGCGTGACAGTGTGGACCTGGCATTGAACGACTGGAAGCGGGCCCTGGCATTGGACAGTACCAGCGCCGCACTGCATATCGGCATCGGCGATCTGTATTTCCGCAAAGTGAGGTTGTACGATGCAGAGAAGCATTTTCGTAAAGCGGCCATGTTGGATCAGAAGGCCACCGAACCTCGATTGAAAATGGCCGAGATGGAATTGCTCCAGCGCCATCATAAGGAGGCCATGGGTTGGGCCAATGATGCACTACGCATCGATCAGCAGAATGCACGCGGTTACTATCTCAAGGGTTATATCCACATGGAAGCGGGTGATACCGCAC
>JAEYYE010000381.1 GCA_023430945.1 Bacteroidota bacterium | reverse complement strand
AGCTTTTCGATCGATGAACCGTTCTTGATGTAATACGTACCCGCGGCCCAGCCGTCCAGATCGATCTGCGACCGGCCCACCACGCGTCCTTTGTACTGGCGCCGCATCAGCGCATCGTAGATCTCGATCTCCCGTGGTCCTTCGCTTGCGAGGATCAACCGATCGGTCGCCGGGTTCGGGAAAAAACGCACCGAACTTGCGGCTTCGATCTCTTCGATCGAAACGAGATCATTGTTCAAGTTGAAAGTGGGTTCCTGCAGCTCGAACGGACCGGTGCCGTTGGGCCTTCGCGCAAAGGCTACGTTATCCTGTTGCTCGCCGAATTCTATAAAGTCCATCACCATGCCGTCGGGTGTGGAGAGCCACACGGATTCACCGCTTGCGCTCAACCCGAAGTTGGCGTGATCGCTGCCTTGGTCGGTCTGTCCATCGGCCCAGATGATCATGAAACCGAACGGTTGGATCATCGATCCGAGCGGGAATTGCCATTTTTGAAGGATCGCCCCGTTGTCGCTGAGCCAGTGTTCGCCAAGGTCCACGACCTGCCCGCTGTTGTTGTACAGTTCGATCCAATCATCGTACTCGAGGAACTCATCCATGTTATTGGAGGTGTTCGCGGCGAGCAATTCGTTTATACGCACCGGTGGATCGGTAACCGTGGGATATTGCACGCGATACACATAGATGTCATGCTCCGCGCCCGGAGGATCGTACGCGGTGGTCTGCCATGTGTTCGCTGAAACGGCTTCGAAGTAGTAGCGTACGTATGCGTTGGCAGGTGCATCGGGAAGCGTGATCCCATACGTGCCATCGCCGGCCGATCCATCGTTGTGCGCACCATCATCGAACATCTGCAGTTTCGTGAACGGACCGGACAGGCCATGGCTGTAGTACACGTTCACCGTACCGATGCCATCCGCGGAAGCCGCAGTGACCCTTACGTTCACGCTTTCATCGATCAGCGGATCGGCCCAGGGGGTACCGTTCACCTCGTGCTGCGCTCCTGAAAGGGTGGGCGATGCCTGTGCCACTTCGAAATTCGCGTTCAGTGTGATCCGCCGCGCGTTCACGAATTCCTGGATCGCGATCAGTTCGTTCTGGAACTGGCCATAGGTGAACAATTTCTTCGGATCGGTTTGCACTTCCGCATCGATCAGTGCCACGTATTCGGCAACAATAGCGTTGAATTCCGCGGACTGAAGTTCTTCAGCGATGATCGTGCGCATGTGGGCCAGATAGCGCTGGCGCAACGCCGGAACGGAAAGCAACCGGTTCAACAACGGATAATTGGCATCATCAGCATGGTAGAAAGGTGTCCATGCCATGCTGTTGCTCTGGAACGTGCTGCGCCCATCGACCTGAATTGGTTCCGAGCGATCGCTTTCCGCTTCATGGTAGATCATGTAATCATCCTTGCCCTTGCGGATATAACTGTCCCGATCGCCGAAAACGTTCTCGCAGGCAAGGAACCACAACGCGCGGTCCACATTCATGTATTCGTCCAGCGTATCTTCGAGCTGTGCGATCGGCGTATTGTTCAGCTTGTCGATCGTGCGCACCAGATCATCCCAGGGTTCGATCTGTTCGGTGCGCTCCAATTCATAGAATTCCTGGTACGTGGTGGTATCGGGGCCAAGCCAGTTCAGCGCCGCAGTGCCATCGCCCCACGTACCTATGTCCTGCCCATCGGGCCGCTCGGCGCTCCAGAGCGAACCATTGTTGCTGAAATACCATTCCTGCAGGAAGGGTGAATTGATGTGTTGAACATTGGGATACAATCCCCAATTCTCGCCATTGATGTTCAAATGGATGAAGTTGGCCTTCGGTGTGGGAACATACTTTCGGATCAGATCGGAGTAGAGCACCTCGCGCATGAAGGATGCATCGTCCCGGGCATTGTCGAGGTTCACCGTGGTGTAACCCATTACGTTCTGCCCATCGATGTACTGGTTCACATCGATGCTGAAACCGCGTTTCTGGATCGTATCGGAATCCACGCTTCCGCGAAAGCGAACGCCAACGCTGTCGTATTCGATGCCATCCACGATCATGGTTGCGGGAATGCGCCCGCCTGTGATCTCAATGGCCAGGAGTTGATCCCACCAATCGGGTTGATCGAATTGCAGATCGATCGTGCGCAACACGTTCCGCTCGTAGAATCCTTCCACCGGATCAACCCCGATCACTATCCGATGACCATCGGGACTGTAGCTCCACTCCGGCGGAAGCTGCAGGTTCTGCGCCGCGCTGGCCAGGAACAAAAAGCACAGTACTGCACTGGGGAATAGTCTTGTGATCATGGAGGTAGGGAAAGACGATCGCGAAATTACGTCCGTGGAACGCGACAAGTAAAGGCGTTATCGCGCGATGATCAGTTTGCTTACCGAATTGCTGTAACGCACAAAATAACTTCCATTGGACCATTGGCTTACGTTCATGTCGGTCCGATCCACGATCCGATCCTGCCATACGATCCGGCCGGTTGCATCTGAAACGCTCACTTCCATCGATCTCACTTCCATCGATCCACTGCAGATCACCGTGAGCCATTCGCTCGCCGGATTCGGATAGATCAAGAGTTGGGCGCTTTCCCCAGACTCCTCTATGGATACGGACGTACCATTGAAC
>JAEYYE010000320.1 GCA_023430945.1 Bacteroidota bacterium | reverse complement strand
TTGGTGTAGATCGCATGCTGGAAAGCATCCACCGTTGCCACCCACGGAAGGATCGAAAGAACGCGTTCCAATTGATCGCGCTTCGCGCGGCGCAGATCCTCCGCATCGGGATAGATCAGGCTCCAATGGTCCATGGTGAGCAGTTCCATGCTCATGCTCGCCAGCTCCGCCACCTCGCTGGGGAAACTCTTGAAACCCGTGAGCGGCAACGGATGCGTGAGGAATGAATGCACGGCGTGGCCACCTTCGTGCAGCATGGTGATCACATCGTCCGTGGTGCCCACCGCGTTCATGAAAATGAACGGCGATCCGCTTTCGTAGAGCGGATAATTGTAACCGCCGGGAGCTTTCCCTTCACGCGAAGCCAGATCCAGCTGGCCCATGCTCTGCATGGTGCGGATGCATCCGGCGAAATACGGATCGAGCTTTTCGAAGACCGCCACGGCAAGATCGATCAACTGATCGGGATCCTTGAACGGCCGCAACGGTGGTTTGCCCGAAACATCCACCGACAGGTCCCAGGGACGCAGTTCCTCCACGCCGAGCGCTTCCTTCCTTTCGCGCTCGATCCGTTCCACCAGCGGCACCACTTCCTGCTCCACGCTCGCATGGAAGGCGATCGCATCGGCAGGCGTGTGATCGAAACGGCCCAATGACTTGTACATGTAGTCGCGGAAGTTCGTGAAACCCGCGTTGGTGGCCACGGTGTGCCGCTTGTGCACCATGCGATCGTAAAGCCCGTTCAGCTTCACGTGATCGCGGCTGCGCCGTTCCGCGATAAGCCGGTAGATCTTCTCGCGCTCTTCGCGATCGGTGCTTTCCAGGATCGATGCGGCCTTGGGCAGGGTGATCTGTTCGCCGTTCCATTCCACCGACATCGCGCCGATCGTACTGCTGTATTCCTGCCCCATTGATCGGAGTTCCGCCTGCAACGGAACGTTCTCTTCGCGGAAGATCTCCAACTGGCCTTTGATCCCGCGAAAAAGCACCGGGAAGCCTTCGCCTTCGATCTTGTCCAGGAACGCTTCGCCCATCAACCGGTGGTTCAGCTTATCGGTCCATTGCTCCACCTTTGGCAACACATCGGTCACGAATTCCTGGTAGCTCTTTCCGGCCTTTTCATCGCGCGTATCAAGCGTCATGCGTATGTAGCGCCATGCGCCTTCCTCGCTGATCACCGCCTCCAGTTCGCTCAGGTCGTGCAGCCATTTCTTCAGCTCGTCCGCCGATCCGATCCTGCGGTAGAGCAGTTCTTCGAAATGGTGGGCCACATCGTCCCAACCCTCCACTTTCAGTTTCGGGGAAACGAAAGTGCGCAGTACTTTTTCCTTGGCCATTGCTCAGCTGCCGCGCTGCGCCGATTTGCGCATGGTGGTCGCCTTCGGCTTGCTGGTGGCGGCGGCGCTCTTCGGTGCGGCCTTCTTCGCAGCGGCCTTCGGCTTCTTCGCACCATCGTCCTTGGCGGCGGCCTTCTTCTTCGCGCCCTTCTCCTCTTCTTCCTTCTCCTCCTTCTTCTCTTCCTTCTCTTCGAAGATGCCGTTCTTCAGCAATTGATCGTACCAGCTGAACAGTTTGCGCACATCGCTGGGATAGATCCGCTCGCGATCGTGCTCCGGCAGCGCTTCGCCCAACTTCGCGAACAACTTGTCTGTATCCTCCTTCGGATCGAGGCTTTCCTTGCCCTTTTCCACTTCATGCAATTTCTTCAGCACCTGCGAAAGCGGCACATCATCACCGGTGGTGAACATGCTTATCTCCTCCAGCGAGCTCACGCGCACGCTCGCATGTATCGGCAGGCGTTTGCCATCCATCAACGATTCCACGATGAGCGCCTGCCTGCCCTGCGCCACAATGCGAAAAAGGCCCTGCTTGCCGGCCACTGAAATGATCTTGCTAAGGTCCATGTTCCTGTTGTGCTGGGGCAAACTTAGCACACGCACCGGCCCGTGCGCGGTATTGTTCAAGAGTATTGCCAGTTTCCGATCGGTGGTTATTTGAGCATGCCCCCGCTCCTACCGATCCAGGGCTTCGCCCGCCGAAGCTTAGCGAAGGCGGGGTCGCCCCATCCGTTCCAAGTCCGCACTCCTTCGTCGCTTGCGGGCTTTCCACTTCCTCCGCAGTACTGCGGAGCGCTTACGCAACATACCGGTCGCTGCAACGTCTTCAACCTTCAACCACCCAACCCTCAACCTCTTCACTCACGTTTTCTGCTTCTTCTTCTTTGCCGCAGGAAAGAGAATGTTGTTCAAGATCAAACGGTAACCGGCCGAGTTCGGGTGCAGGCTCAGATCCGTTGGCGGATCGCCCACCATGTGCTGGTAATCCTCCGGATCGTGGCCACCGTAGAATGTCCACTGGCCCAGGCCGAATTCACCGTGTATGTACTTCACCGTGCCTTCGGCCTTGTTCTCGCCCATCACCGTTACGCCAGGCTTCACAAGCGATCCGCGGAAAGCGGTGGTCTGGCCCATGAAACCGCGTACCACTTGCTCGTGGCTCTGGCAAAGCATTGTAGGAACGATGTCCCATTTCGCACTGAAATCGAAGAGCGTGAAGAAATCGCGCGGCTGACCGATCCGTGAGTGGATATCGGTGGCATCGATGTCCGAGAATTCGTAGATCATCGGATCGGTGATCAGCTTGAAATCCTTGAACGCGAACGATCTATTGTAATCGATCTTCTGTTGCGCCTGCGGATCGATCGGATCATGATCGAATTCCGCAGCAACGATGTCCACACCTTCAGCAGCGAGCGCGATGTCATACGAATCCGTGCCCGAGCACATCGTGAAAAGGTAACCGCCACCGGCCACATAATCGCGTATGCGCGTGGCCACCGCCAGTTTCATCTCGCTCACCTTCGCGAAGCCAAGCTGCGAAGCGAGCTCTTCCGATTCCTGCACCTGCGCCTGATACCACGGCGCGTTGCGGTAGTTGCGGTAGAACTTGCCATACTGCCCGGTGAAATCCTCGTGGTGCAGATGCAACCAATCGAATTGCGGCAAAGTGCCGGCGATGATCTGCGGATCGTAGATCCGCTCGTACGGGATCTCGGCGTATTGCATCACGAGCGCGACCGCATCATCCCACGGCTGGAAACCTTCCGGCGCGTACACGGCGATCTTGGGTGCCTTTTCCAGTTTCACCACTTCCATGTTCACCTCGGGATCGGCGATCTCGGCAAGGATCGAGTTGGCCTGCCCATCGGCGATCACCTGGTATGTAACCCCGCGGATCGTGCATTCCTGCTCCACCTGTTTCACGTGTTCGATCAGGAAACTTCCGCCGCGGTAGTTCAGCAACCATTCGATCGGCAGGTCGTGCTCCAAGGTCCAGAAAGCGATCCCGTAGGCTTTCAGGTGGTCGCGCTGCGATCCATCCATGGGGATCAA
>JAEYYE010000313.1 GCA_023430945.1 Bacteroidota bacterium | reverse complement strand
CATGAAGGTTCAGCTGCAGCAGCTTCAATTGAAATTGAACGATCCCGCGTATGAGGATGTGGTATTCCTTAGCCACACGGTCGATCCGGAATTCGATACGCCCGAGGTATTGAACGCGCATGCACGGAAGCTCCAGGCCGATACGGCGCGCTGGAAATTCCTCACCGGTCCGAAGGAGGACATCTACCGTCTTGCGGTGGAGGGTTATTACGTACCGGCACAGGAGGATGTGCTCGCGCCCGGCGGTTTCCTTCACTCCGAGATGTTCGTGCTGGTTGACAAGGATCGGCACATCCGCGGCTATTACGATGGCACCACCACCGAAGGGATGAACGCGATCGCTGGCGACATCAAAATGCTGCTGAAGGAAGAGAAGGTGAAGAAGGCCGAAGCGTTGAAGGAGCAGCGCGCACAGAACCGATGAAGGCCGGCGGACCAGCTGCCGATCGGAATTTCATGCCCTGGGTGATCGGCATCTCGGTTATCCTTCTCTCGGCGGTCGGTTTTCTCTACCTCGGCCCAAAATTGTTCCGGCTCGATATCGATCGGGGCACGCTGCCGCGGATCAATGCGTTCATCAATGGCGCCACATCGATCGTACTCATTTCGGCATGGATCGCGATCCTCGGCCGCCGGATCGAACTTCACCGCAAATTGATGTGGACCGCCATCGGAATGAGTGCGCTCTTCCTGGTGCTCTACGTGGCGCAACACAGCAGTTTTCCTTCGGCTCCCTATGGCGGTGGATCGAAGGGGATCTATTACTTCATACTGCTCACGCATATCGTGCTGGCCGCGGCGATCGTGCCGCTGGTGCTGATCACCCTTTCACGCGCGCTCACCCTTCGCTATGATCGGCACCGCCGGATCGCCCGCTGGACCCTGCCCATCTGGTTGTATGTGAGCATCAGTGGTGTGATCGTGTACCTGATGATCGCACCGTACTACTGATCGCCACTTGCGATCGGGTGACTAACTTTGGATCGATGTTCCGGGGAACACTTATCGCGATCGGGATCTGCCTGTTGCTGCTGGCTCCGATCGATATTTTCGCGCAGGGCTGCGCCATGTGCAAGGCGGTGGTGGAAAGTGAGCAGAACTTCGGCGGCGCCCAGGCGGTCGGGAGGGGATTGAACAACGGGATCATGTACCTCATGGCCACACCCTATATCCTCATGTTCCTGTTCTTCCGCAAGCGGATCGTGGCCTTCGTGAAGGAATTCGCACGCGCACAGGGTTAGTCGTACTGTCGCGTTCCAGGCTTTTCATCTATCTTGCGGGAGTGGGTCTGCTGAACAAACTCGTTCCTACGTCGATCAAGGTGAAGGTGCGTCACCGCTTCATGGAAGGCGATGCGGTCTACTGCCCCGTGTGCGAACGCACCGGGATCGCTTTCCTGCCGAGTGGCCTGCCCTTGCGCCCACACGCGCAATGCGCCTTCTGCGGATCGCTGGAACGTGCGCGCATGGCCTGGGTGTTCCTGCAGGAAAGGAAATTGCCCAGGCCCGGAATGCGTATCCTGCATATCGCGCCGGAGAAATGCCTGTTCGATCGGTTCCGGGCAGTGCCCGGTGTTGAGTATGTCGCCGGCGATAAGTTCGATCCAGGTTACAAGTGGCCCGAAGGCACGATCCATCTCGATGTGACCGATCTGAAGTTCCCGGATGGACATTTCGACATGATCATCTGCTCACACGTGCTGGAGCATGTGCCGGATGATCGGAAGGCCATGAACGAGCTATCGCGTGTGCTGAAAAAAGGCGGATCGGGTCTCGTTTTAAGTCCTGTGCGCGAGGATTGGGAGACCACGCGTGAGGATCCATCGGTCACCGATCCAGAGGAACGTTTCCGTTTGTATGGAAAGTTCGATCACGTGCGGTACTACGGCCGTGATTACGTGGATCGGTTGAAAGCAGCGGGCTTTGAGGTGGAAGTCGTCGATCTTTCATCCGGAATGCCTTACGAAAAGCGCTTCAGGTTGGGCTTCAGTGATGAGAAGTTGTACGTTGTAAGCAAGTGACGGGATATTTCTTCCTGTAACTTTCAAAAAAAGTCTTCTGGGCGCGTCACGCCATTCGGTCCGTGCTGGACTTCGCCCGCTTACGCCAAAGGCTACAGCGGGGCTGAGCCCGCGGAAGCCTTGGCGAAGGCGGGGCCAGCTACGAGTCTATCCTGAGCGAAGTCGAAGGGCTGCAAGTCCTCGCTGCGCTCCGGGCTTTGCGCTGCTCCCTCGCGCAGATCCCAATCTTCCATCATCACTTTCCTTCTATCTTAGCGCCGCGTTCTTTCAATGTTCATCAAGAAAGGCAGAGGGACTGGCCCTGTGAAGCCTTGGCAACCCCCCGATGATCAACATCATCGGACAGGTGCCAAATCCAGTTCGCCGTAAGGCGGAGAAGATGAGCTGTGATCAGGTACTGCGCCTTGCGTATGCGAACCTCATCCGGCTTATCGGATGGGGTTTTTTGTTTTTGGGATCTAAGTAATGATCAAATGAAGACGGTCGAACAATTGGCGGAAGAAAGGATCCTCGTGCTCGATGGCGCCATGGGCACCATGATCCAGCGCCTTGGATTGAGCGAAGAGGATTTCCATCCGCAGGGCATGGAGAAGCACGAGATCCTGCTGAAAGGCAACAACGAGCTGCTCTCGATCTCGCGTCCACACCTGATCAAGCGCATCCACGAGCAATACCTCGAAGCTGGTGCCGACATCATCGAGACGAATACGTTCAGCGCCACCTCGATCGCGCAGGCCGAGCACAAGTGCGAACATCTCGTGCGCGAGATGAACCTCCGATCGGCGCAGCTGGCGCGGGAAGCTTGCGATGCGTTCCATGCGAAGGATCCATCAAAACCGCGTTTCGTCGCCGGTGCGATCGGGCCGACCAACAAGACCGCCAGCCTCAGTCCTGAAGTGAACGATCCCGGTTTCCGTGCGGTCACTTTCGATGATCTGGTGATCGCCTATTCGGAACAGATCGAAGCACTTTTGGAGGGTGGCGTGGATCTGCTCCTGGTGGAAACGATCTTCGATACGCTCAACGCCAAGGCCGCATTCTACGCGATCGAAGAGGTCTTTGAGAAGATCGGCCGCCGCGTGCCGCTGATGTGCAGCGTAACGATCACCGACGCCAGCGGACGCACGCTGAGCGGGCAAACGATCGAAGCGTTCCTGATCAGCATGCAGCATGTGCCGTTGTTCAGCATCGGCCTCAATTGCGCTTTGGGCGCGGCACAGATGCGGCCGTACCTGCAGGCGTTGGCCGATCGCGCACATTGCCGCATCAGCGTTTATCCCAACGCAGGTCTTCCCGATCAGTTCGGTGATTACCGGGAGACCGCTGCCGTCACCGCGCGGTTGGTCGGCGAGTTCATGAAGGATGGTCTGGTGAACGTGATCGGAGGTTGTTGCGGCACCACGCCCGATCATATCGCAGCGCTTACGAAGGAAGCCGGGCTTCACGCTCCGCGCCCGATCAAAACGATCGCCGATCCGATCCCCGAATTCAGCGGATTGGAGCCTTTGCGCATTTTCAAGGGAAGCAACTTCGTTAACATCGGCGAACGCACGAACGTCACGGGCAGTTCGGTATTCCGCAAACTGATCAAGGAAGGCAGGTTCGATGAAGCGGTGAGCGTGGCGCGCCAGCAGGTGGAAAGCGGCGCGCAGATGAT
>JAEYYE010000197.1 GCA_023430945.1 Bacteroidota bacterium | reverse complement strand
AATCCCTATAGGCCTCAAAGCCTCGGGAGCGGCTTGGTTCACCTACGATCCCGCTCAGTTCCTTCAAGGAAAAGTTAGTTCAGGATAGACTCCTTCGCTGAGGCAGCAAGTCTAGAGTGGGAGCGGCAGCTTGCTGAAACCGATGCGTGGCCGTTGCGCCAGCGAGGAGGCGACCGGTCGCGTGCCGCCATAGCTTCAGCGACGGCGCAAGGAGCCCCCGGAGCGGCTGCAACGGCCGCAGAGGTGAAGCAACTATAGCGTACAGCCCGTTAAGGCGCCCAACTGCCCGATCGCGATCACACGATACGGTACTGCTCCTGCACTTCGGCCCAGTTCCACATGAAGTAGCTCATAAGGCCGTTGATGCGCTTGAGGATGATCGGATTGGGCGAGCGCTGCTCGCGGAAATAGACGTCCTGGAAACAATACAGATCGTAACGGTGGAAGAGGGCCTTGCCCATGGCGTATACCACGTTCTTGCTGGGAAAATTGAGCCGCTCCATCTTGGATTGGAGCGCACGCACTTCCTCTTCCAGATCGGTGCCGGTCTGCCCGATCGCTTGGGCGAATTTGGAAACGGAGAGCGCATGGATACGCCGATCGATGCCGGGACCGAGCACGCGCTGCATCTCCAGCAGGTTGCCAGCGAGCAGGATCAATGCAAAGCCGGCGTTGTCGCTCTCGTTGAGGTTGGGCGATACGACGAACTCCGGCGATTCGTTCAGTTCGGCGGCCATGGCTGGAAAGCCTTTTTCAGTGAATTCCAGGACCGCGTTCACGAACACGTTGGAGAGCTTGTCCTCGGTGATCTTCTTCTTTCCGAACAGGGTTGCGATCATGTCTGCGTCTTCATCGCGAAGTTTGCACAGCCAATGGGCATTCCCAAGGATCGGCCGCTGGCGCTTATCAACACTCTTATGCACGTAACATGGAAGGGATCGTGTTGCTGAAACAATATGCAGCCTATGATCTGTGGGCGAACAAACGTCTGGTGGAGCGGCTGGGCGAGGAGCCTGCCGATTTGCTGGACCGTCATGTGGCGAGCAGTTTTCCTTCGCTGCGGCTTACCGTGCTGCACATGCGCGATGCGGCGAACACGTGGTTGAAACGCCTGCTTGGCCAGCCATATACCTGGCCCGCCGGACCGCAAATGGATCTGGCCGATCTGCTGCGGCGGTGCGAGGCTTTGTATGATCATGTGTGCGCGTTGGGCGAGGAAGATCTGCCGGGGACGGTGATCTACCGCGATCTGCGAGGCAATGAACACAAGCAGGCTGTCTGGCAGATCCTGATGCACTGCTTCAACCACAGCACCCAGCATCGCGGCCAGCTGATCACCATGATGCGGACGTTGGGGCTGGATCGGATCCCGAACGTGGACCTGATCGGGTATCAACGATCGGTGAAGTGAATGTTCCGCCGGGTCGTCGGTAATGCGATGATTAACATTCCGGTAATGATCCGCTAAGAGAACCTTTCTGATCAAGGTTTTTCTTTGCGCCATGCAGATCTCCCGGATCGGTCCGTTCGTTCTCTCTTTATTGCTCGCAAGCACCGTCGCCGCCCAACAGGAATTGGATGAACGCGCATTGATCGAAGTGAAGGACGGGATCAGCATCAGCAAGGACAGCCTCTTCCTGCTGAACCTGCGTTTCAGGATGCAGAACCGGTTCGGCGTCACCACGGTCTCGCGGGATGATCTTTCGATCCGATCGGTGGATGCGCGCGTGCGGCGTTTGCGGTTGCGGTTCGATGGGTTCGTGCTCGATCGGAGATTCCGGTACTACATACAACTGGCCTTTTCGCGCGCCGATCTGGAATTGGAGGAACTGCCCACCGCACAGCCGATCCGCGATGCGATCATCTACTATCACTTCAGCGAGGATCTTTACGTAGGCTTCGGCCAGAGCAAACTGCCCGGCAACCGTGAACGCGTGATCAGTTCCGGGAACCTTCAATTCCCCGATCGGTCCATCGCGAACAGTGCGTTCACGCTCGATCGGGATTTCGGCGCGTTCGCGTACTGGACGATCCCCATGGCCGAGCAGCAGATACAGCTGAAAGGCTCCGTGAGCAGTGGTGAAGGAAGGAATGCGCTCGCCAGCGATGAAGGACTTGCCTATACCGGCCGGATCGAATGGCTGCCTTTCGGAGCTTTTATGGACAAGGGCGATTATTCCGAAGGCGATCTGGAATTCGAGCCAAGGCCGAAACTTTCGATCGGTGGATCATATAGTAACAATGTGAACGCGCAGCGCACCGGTGGTCAGCTTGGTGGTGAACTGATCTCGCCCAGCGACATCAATACTGCGATCGCGGACATGATGTTCAAGCACAATGGCTGGGCCTTGTTGGGTGAATATTTCGATCGGCGGGCGAGCGTTCCGATCAGCGCCAGCGATCTTGAGGTGACCTACGTACCGAGTGGCATAGGCTTGAATTTCCAGTTGAGCAAATTGTTCCGGAGCGGTTATGAATTCGCCACGCGCTACAATTCCGTGATGCCGCACGCCTCTGTGGATGCGCTGATGCGCCGCACGGACGAGGTGTTGCTCGGCAGCACGAAATACCTGAACGGGCACCGGATCAAATTGCAGTTTGCCACGGGCTATCGCTGGATCGATGCCGATCCCGATCACCCGAACAGTTCCTGGTCCGCGATGTTCCAGGTGGAGTTCGGGATCTGATCAGCCTTTGCCCTTGCGAGGCCTCGGCTTGGGTTCGTAGAAACCGGCCTTCTTGGTATAACCCCGATCTCCGTCGCTGCGGCGCTCTTCACGCGGCGCACGATCGAAGCTTCTTCCGCCTTTGTACGATCCACGCGAAGCGCCACGATCGTTGCGATCGGTCCCGCGATCGGAAGATCTTCCGCCACTGCGGCTTCCACCTCCATCACCGCCCTGCGCTTCATCCACCCGCACTTTGCGGCCCTTGTAATTCGCGTTCTGGAATGAAGCGAACACTTTTTGGAATTGATCGGGTTCGATGTCCACGAAGGAATAGACATCCTTGATCATCATTCTTCCGATCGATTCGCCGCTGATCCCCGAGATACCGCAGATGTAGCCGAGCATCTTTCCCTTGTCGAAGCCATCGGCCGATCCAAGGTTGATGAACATCTGGCGGCCGGTGGAGAACCGCTCGCGCGACGAATGCCGTTCCACGCGTGCGGTATGATCCTTCCGGCTCATGTCGATGTTCAATTCGGGCAGATCGCGGAACTGGGTGATGATCCGGTTGAACGCCACGCTCATGAAGCGTTCGATCAATTCCTCCTTGCTGAAACCACTGAGCTCCTGGTGAGCGATCGGCAGCAATTCCGCCAGGGCATCGTGATCGATCTCCACATTGGTGAGCTTCTGCAGATAGGCCACCACCTGCGCCTTCCCGATATCGCCGCCGCCGGGCACACGCACGTAGGTGAAATGCGTCTTCAGCATGCGCTCCAGCTGGCGGATCTTGTTCACTTCACGAACCCCGATTATGCTGAGCGAGATGCCGGTCCTACCCGCGCGGGCGGTGCGGCCGCTGCGGTGGGTGTAGCTTTCCGCTTCGCCCGGAAGATCATAGTGGATCACGTGCGTCACGTTGCTCACATCGATACCACGAGCCGCAACATCGGTGGCGATCAGCAGGTTCAATGAACGGGCGCGGTAACGGCCCATCACATGGTCGCGTTGCGCCTGGCTCAGATCGCCATGGATCGCATCGGCCACGTAGCCTTCCTTCACGAGCTGGGTGGCGAGTTCCTGCGTTTCATGCTTGGTGCGGCAGAATACGATCGCGAACAGATCGGGATCGGCATCCACGAAACGCTTCAATGCGGCGTAACGATCGCGTGAATGCACCACACAGTACTGGTGCTGGATCGCGGCCGCCGTGGTATTCCGATCGCCTACCTGGATCTCCTGGGAGGCACGCATGTAACGCTTGGCGATGTGGCGCACTTCGCTGCCCATGGTGGCGCTGAAAAGCCACGTGCGTTTTTCCGCCGGGGTGGTCTTCAGGATCTCGGTGAGGTCTTCCTGGAAACCCATGTTCAGCATCTCATCGGCCTCATCCAATACCACCACTTCCACCGCTGAAAGATCCACCGCTTCGCGGCCGAGCAGATCGAGCAGACGCCCCGGCGTCGCCACCACGATGTTCGCGCCGCGCTGGATCTCCCTGATCTGGTCACGGATGTTCGCGCCACCGTACACGGCCACCGGCTTCACGCCTTTCAGGTATTTCGAAAAATTCCCGAAGTCATTCGTGATCTGCACGCACAGTTCGCGGGTGGGTGCGAGCACAAGGGCCTGCACACCGCGCACATCGGGATCGATATCCTCCAGCAAAGGCAGGCCGAAGGCGGCGGTCTTTCCCGTGCCGGTCTGCGCGAGCACCACTACATCATCCTCATTGGTGAGAAGTACGGGGATCGCCTTTTCCTGTACAGGAGTAGGCGCGGTGAACTTGAGGTCGTTGAGTGCGCGAAGCAGTTCTTCGCGAAGGCCGAGATCTTCAAAGGATGACATATATACCAGCGCCGGAAGGATGAAAGGACCGGGAACGGGCCGCAAAGGTACGCCGATCGAAAAGGAGTGACGGGGGCGGCTCCGCAGGGCCTGCTATCTTTGGCCGCCCCGCAAGGAACGGGGATCGATTTGAGCAACACGCTACGCACCATACTCATACTCCTTATCATCTGGTGGGTGTTGCGGCTTGTGACGCGTGCGGGCGGAAAGAGGAACGTGCGATCGGGTACGCGCTGGTCCGATGACACCGGCAGGCCCAGGGGCGATGTGCGGATCGAGAGGCTGAAGGACGAGCGGAACGAAGGTGGCGGCCCGCCCCGCGGAAATGTCACCGACGCTGATTTCGAGGAACTGAAATAGCAGCAGACCACATGAGCCCGATCTCCTGGAAGAACATCGCGCCTTTCCTGGCCGCGATCGCCCTTTTCTATGCGCTGAGCGTGATCTATTTCAGCCCGATGCTGGAAGGAAAGCAGCTGATCCAGCACGACATCAAGCAATGGCAGGGCATGGCCAACGAGGTCGATGAGCATCGCGCGCTGCATGACGAGGAAGCCCTGTGGACCGGCAGCATGTTCAGCGGAATGCCGGCCTACCAGATCTCGGTGAAATGGGCATCGAACCTTCTGCTTCATGTTCACCAGCTTTTCCAGGGCTTTCTTCCGCGGCCGGCGAGCTTCCTCTTCCTGTACCTGCTGGGAATGTTCGTGTTCCTGAAGATCCTGAAGCTCGATACGTGGCTCGCCGTGGTCGGTGCGATCGCCTTCGCATTTTCATCCTACTTCTTCGTGATCCTGCCTGCGGGACATACGAGCAAGGCGAGTGCGATCGGTTATATGCCGCTGGTCTTGGGCGGGGTCTATTTATTGTATCGAAGCCGGAAGATGTTGTTGGGCGCTGCGCTGCTGGCGCTTTTCCTGGGTTTGGAGATCGCGGTGAACCACGTGCAGGTAACGTATTATCTGGGCCTGGTGATCATCTTCTTCGTTCTGGCTGAATTCGTCGCAAGCCTTCGCACCGGAACATGGATCGATTTCCTGAAACGATCGGGCCTTGGTGTGGTCGCGATCGTTCTGGCGCTGTTGTGCAACCTTGGATTGCTGTGGAGCACCTGGGAATATGGCCGTTACAGCACACGCGGGCCAAGTGAACTCACCATTCGAGCCGATGGATCACCCGCCGATGATGTGAAGACCTCTGGTTTGGACAAGGATTATGTGACCATGTGGAGCCTGGGGATCGAGGAATCGTTCACGCTGTTGATACCCGATGCTAAAGGTGGCGCCACCGGACAGATCGGGGCGAATGAAGAAGCATTGTCGAGATCCGATCCGCGGTTGCGCCAATTCGTGGCCCAGCAGAACCGTTATTGGGGGGATCAGCGATTCGTTTCCGGGCCGGTGTACATCGGAGCGATCGTGGTGCTGTTGATGCTGTTGATGCTGGCGCAGATCCCGGATCGCGCGCGCTGGTGGGTGATCGCCGCGCTGCCGTTGTTGTTCCTGCTGGTGAACATCGGATCACCAGTGATCGCGTTCATACTGGTGATCGGTTATCTCCTTGCAGGACTTTTCCTTTGGAAGGAACCCCTGCCTTACGCGCTATTCAGCGGATTCATCCTCACCTTGGTCCTTTCGTGGGGAAGGAACTATATGCCGCTTACGGATTTTTTCCTTGACAATATTCCGGGCTACAACAAATTCCGCGCGGTAACGATCATATTGGTGATCGTTTCACTCGCCGCGCCGATCCTGGGCGTGCTCTATCTCGATCGGCTCACGCAAAGCAAAGGCTGGGATAAATTGATGGAACGCCGGTCGCTGATCATCATCGGGATCGTCACGGGTTTCCTCCTGTTCGTTTCGCTCAGTCCCGGAACGCTGTTCGATCTGATCAGCGAAAATGAACGCGACGCCTTCACTTCACAAGCGGAAAGTTCACCGGAGATGGAAGAGCAGATCGTACTTGCGGTGGATTCATTGAAGAACGTGCGCGAAGGGATCTTTTCCGCCGATGCGTGGCGCAGCCTGGGTTTTGTGATCGCGGCCGCCGTGCTGATCGTTCTCTTCGGAAGGCGTACGATCGGTGCGCCTGTGTTGATCGGAGGTCTTGGCCTGTTGATCCTGCTCGATCTGTGGCTTGTGGATAAGCGCTACATGAACAACGAGACCGTGCGCGGCCGTTACGCGCAATGGGAGGATAAGGGCGGAATTCCGCACAAGCCGAACGCGGCCGATCTTGCGATCCTGGCAACGCAGGAAGAAGATCCGAATGCGCGAACGAAGTATGAGGGAACGCTGGAGAACATGCGCGCTGCTTCCAAGGAGAACAATTCGAATTCGCGCATCCAACCTGAAGAAGACCAACTCGTGAAATTCGCGGCGATGCGCCGCGCGGATCATTATCGTGTGCTGAAC
>JAEYYE010000189.1 GCA_023430945.1 Bacteroidota bacterium | reverse complement strand
ATACATAAACGAGATCGATCTGCAGCAATTCCGCAAGGTCGCCGTGATCGGAAGGAAAGTGAAGGAGGAACTTTTCAAGGAAAAGGATCCGCTCAACGAATGGATCTCCATAAACAAGATCGCGTTCCAGGTGGTGGGCGTTTTCACCGATAGTGGTGGCGAACGCGAAGAGAGCATCGTGTACCTTCCGCTCACCACGGCCCAACGCATTTTCGGTGGAAGCAACACGCTGAACAACATCATGTTCACCGTTGGCGACGCTGGTGTCGAGGAAAGCAAGGGCATCGCGCAGGAAGTGCAGAAGATCATCGCCGCACGCCACACCTTCGATCCGGACGACAAACGCGCGATCTGGGTGCGGAACAGCCTTGAGGATTATGTGATGATCTCACAGCTCACCGGCGGCATCAGGCTCTTCATCTGGGTGATCGGCATCGGTACGATCATCGCCGGGATCGTTGGCGTAAGCAATATCATGTTGATCGTAGTGAAGGAAAGGACGCGTGAGATCGGCGTACGCAAGGCCCTCGGCGCCACACCATGGAGCGTGGTGAGCCAGGTGCTTATGGAATCGATCTTCATCACCGCAGTGGCCGGGTATTTCGGGCTGGTCACTGGCGTAGGTCTGTTGGAAGGATTGGCGAGCGTGTTGCCTGACACGGAGATGTTCCGCGACCCAACAGTGAATATCGGCGTTGCGATCCAGGCGACGATCGTACTGATCATAGCCGGAGCGATCGCAGGATTGATCCCGGCGCAAAGAGCGGCAACGATCCGTCCGATCGAAGCGCTGCGGGATGAGTGATGTGTTGGAGGTTGGAGGTTGAGTTAGTTGAACGTTGAAAGTTGAAGGTTGGGAGTTGAGCATTGAAAATTGGATATTGACCGATGTTCGATAGCGATCGCTGGGGAGAGATCTGGATGACGCTGAGCCGGAACAAGCTCCGCACATTCCTCACTGCGTTCGGTGTGGGCTGGGGTATTTTCATGCTTGTGGTGATGCTCGGTGCGGGGAACGGCCTGAGCAACGGAACGAAAAAGCTTTTCGCCGGTTGGGCCACCAACAGCGCCTTCATCTGGACACAACGCACCTCCATGCCATTCGAAGGTTTCCAGCGCGGGCGCTATTTCAACTTCAACAACGATGATATCGCCGCGATAAAGCGTGAAGTTCCCGGCGTACAATACCTCGCGCCGCGCAATCAGCTCGGCGGCTGGCAGGGCAACAACAACGTGGTGCGCAACAACAAGACCGGCGCGTTCACGATCTACGGCGACATGCCCGAAGTGTTGAAGATCCAGAGCAGCGTGGTGGATACCGGCCGTTTCCTCAACGAACGCGATCTGCGCGACAAGCGGAAGGTGGCGGTGATCGGCAAGCGCGTGCGCGAACTGCTGTTCGAAGCCGAGGAAGATCCGATCGGCGACTACATCCGTGTGAACGGCGTGTATTTCCAGGTGGTGGGCATCCATAGATCGCTGCGCACCAGCGAGAACGCCGAAGAGGATGAGAACACGATCTTCATTCCGTTCACCACGTTCCAGAGCGCCTTCAACTACCACAACATCGTGAGCTGGTTCTCGGTCACCGCGGTACCGGGAACTCCCGTTTCGGAGATCGAAGCTGCGATCAAGAAGCTCATGGCACGAAGGCATTCGGTGCATCCCGATGATACCATGGCTTTCGGCAGTTTCAACCTGGAGGAAGCGTTCGGAAAGATGAACATGCTCTTCGTCGGCATCAATTTCCTCAGCTGGTCCGTTGGCATTCTCACGCTGCTCGCGGGCGTGATCGGCATAAGCAACATCATGATGGTGATCATCCGCGAGAGAACAAAGGAGATCGGCATCCGCCGCGCGATCGGGGCAACGCCACGAACGATCCGCACACAGATCATCCTGGAATCGCTCACGCTCACTGTTCTTGCAGGCTACATCGGCCTCACGCTGGGCGTGCTGTTGCTCGAAGCGGTGATCGCGGCCGGATTGCAAGGCGATTTCTTCGATCGGCCCGAAGTGGATCTTCGCACTGCGCTGATCGCTCTCGCCGTGCTTGTTGTGAGCGGACTTTTCGCCGGATTGATCCCCGCGCGGAGAGCCTTGAAGATCAATGCCGTTGATGCCCTTAGGGCGGAATAGATACAAGTGAAAATCGAACGATGAAAAAATTCCTCCGTTACTTCTTCTTCGCCGCGATCGCGTTCCTCTTCATCTGGACGCTCTGGTTCCTCTACCAGAAATCCGTGGACAAACCCGAAGTGTTCAAGGTTGAAAAGCCGACGAAAGGCAGCATCATCAAGAAAACGATCGCCAACGGAAGCATCGAACCACGGCAGGAGATCGAAGTGAAACCGGTGGTGAGCGGGATCATCCGTGAGCTTTTCGTGGAAGCTGGTGAAACAGTGAAGAAAGGTGACAAGCTCGCCACGATACAGATCGTGCCGGACATGCTTACGCTGAACAATGCCGAGAGCGCGGTGCGCAGCGCAGAGATCGCGCAGGCCAATGCGAAGCTGAACTACGATCGGAACAGACCGCTGGCTGAAAAAGGCGTGATCTCAGCCGCTGAAATGCAGACCTTCGATATCGCGCTGCGCAACGCCGAACAGGAATTGGATGCCGCGCAGAATGCATTGCAACTTGTTCGTGAAGGGATCAGCCGGTCGAGCGGAAGCGCGAGCAACACCATCGTACGCAGCACGATCGACGGCATGGTGCTCGATGTGCCGGTGAAAGTTGGATCGAGCGTGATCGAACGCAACAACTTCAATGAAGGAACAACGATCGCGTTCATCGCCGATATGCAGGACCTGATCTTCAAAGGGAAAGTGGATGAAAGCGAGATCGGGAAAGTGCGCACCGACATGGACCTGATCCTTACGATCGGCGCGATCGACGACCAGACCTTCCCCGCGAAACTGGAATACATCGCACCGAAAGGCGTGGATGAGGAAGGTGCGATCAAGTTCGAAGTGCGCGCCGCCGTGGAGCCGAAGGAGGATCAGTTCATCCGCGCGAACTACAGCGCGAACGCGGACATCGTGCTCGATCGGCGTGATTCGGTGATGGTGATCCCCGAACGGCTCGTACAATTCAACGAGACCGGCGATAGTGCGTTCGTGGAGGTGAAGACCGGCGATCAGCAATTCGAGCGCAGGCATATCAAGACCGGGCTTTCCGATGGGATCAACATCGAAGTGATCGATGGGATCGCGATGGATACGGAATTGAAGGGCGCACCGATCGGCGAGGAAGAGAAGGAAGAGGCTTCCGGCGGTGGCCGTCGCAGGATGTAGGATCGTTCGGCTTTACGATCTTCGCGCCATGCGGTCCACATTATCGATCCTTGCGATCATCTTTCTTGGCCAGCTGTTCGCACAGCGCCAGCCCGATCTGAAGAAACTCGATGCATACATCACGAACGCGATGCAGCAGTTCGGCCAGCCCGGGCTTGCCGTCGGCATCGTGAAGGACGGGAACCTGGTCTGGAGCAAAGGCTACGGAACTCCCGATCTTTCAGGAAAGGAGAAGGTGACACCGAACACGATCTTCACATGCGCTTCCATCAGCAAAGCCTTCACCGCATGTGCGATCGGCCTGTTAGTAGATGAAGGAAAGTTGAATTTCAGCGATCCGGTGATCAAGCATCTGCCCGGGTTCGCGACACCTGATCCGTACATCACCGCGAACATGACCATAAGTGATCTGCTCAGCCACCGCTCGGGCTGGATCACTTTCGATGGCGATCTGCTCTGGTACGGAACGGACCTCGAACCGGAGGAGATCCTGCGCAGGCATTCCAGGGAACCGTTCACCCATGGCTTCCGCGAGCAATTCGGCTATAGCAATCTCATGTTCATCGCAGCCGCGCAGGTGATCGAAAAAGTGAGCGGAAAGGATTGGGACACCTTCATCACCGATCGGATCCTGAAACCGTTGGGCATGACTCGCACGACAGTGGAAACGGAAGCATTGAAAGGAATGAAGGACATAGCGTTACCACACGTTCCCGATCGGGAGAAAGGCAGCGGGGTGAAGAGCATGGCACATCAACCGTTGCGCGGAGCCGATGGCGCCACGGGCATCAATTCCTGTGTCACCGATCTGGCGAAATGGGATGCGATGTGGATGAACGAGGGAAAGGTGAACGGCGAGGAATTCCTGAAGGAGGATACATGGGTGAAGATCACCACCAATCACCTGAGCTTTCCTGTTGGTCCGGAAGACGCGGCCACCGGAAAACATTACGATGGCGCGGCGCTCGGCTGGTTCACCGAGGATCGATCCGGGGCAAAGATCATCACGCATAGTGGCGGACTTCCCGGCTTCATCCTGAACCATGCGGTGGTGCCGGAAAAAGACCTTGCAGTGATCGCGTTGGCCAACGCTGAAACGTACATCGCATTCGCCGTGACCGATAAGATCCTGGATCTGTACCTCGGCACCGGGACCGCCGATCCGGTCGCGGACATGCTGCCCCGCATCAAAGCGCGAGATGAGCGCAACGCGAAACGCCTCGCCGATCGCACCGCTGCGCGCCTGAACGGCACCACGCCCACGGCCGACGCGGAAAAGCTCGCGGGCGATTATGTTGACGAAGTGTACGGCGATGCGGTGATCACCAATGCGAACGGAACCCCGGTGCTCACCCTGATGCCGGCGAAGGATCTGCTTACGGGAAGCCTGGAGCATTGGCACCACGATACCTGGAAATGGAACCACATCGATCCATTCCTCGAACCGGGTTGGATCACGTTCCAGTTCGATACCGATCACAAGATCAAGGGTTTCAAGATCGATCTGGTGAGCCCTGATTTCCATTTCTACAAGCTCGACTTCAAGCGGAAGGCCGATCGCAAACAGTGACCGTGCTTTGCGCCGGCACGACATCATCTTCCTTTCGACCGTGCTGCTGCTCTGCAGCTGGCACCTGGACAGTTCGCACAACGCGAACACGATCAGCCGCGCAGCGATGGTGGCATCGCTGGCCGAACATGGAACGTTGCGCATAGATCGGTACCATCACCGAACAGAGGACAAGGCGCACGTTGGAGATCATTACTATTCTGAAAAAGCCCCGCTCCCATCGCTGTTGATGGTACCGTTCTGGTGGGTCGCAGTGGAGACCGGTCCATGCGATCCGAGTGCGGATGGAGCGATCGGCGATGATCTGCTTCGCCTGTGCGGTCTCCTTTGCGGAAGTGTTCCACTTACGTTGATCATCTTCTGGATCTGGCGCCGCATGCGCACGATCGATATGCCTATTGCACCTTCATGGCTCGCGATCCTGCCCATGCTGGGATCGTACCTGTTCGTTTATTCGGGAAGTTTCTATGGCCATCTGATCGCGGCGTTCTTCCTGTTGATCGCTTGGGATCGCATGAAAGAGGACTTGAATATCTCCGCCGGGATTCTTTCATCCGCAGCGGTGCTTTCAGAATACAGTCTGTTCGTTTTTCCGCTGATCTGGTGCATTCAGCTCGCGGTGAGTGGGCGATTGAAGGATCTTTTCCGGTTCATCATCGGCGGCCTGCCTGGTATGATCCTGTTGCTCGCGCTCAACACCATGATCACCGGATCGCCGTTCCAATTGCCGTATACACAAGTGCACGCGCATGCCGACGAGCAGCGGATCCTCGGATTGGCCGCACCAGCGATCGATGCTTTGATCGGTCTTTTCTTCACCCCATATCGTGGCATGTTCATCTACGCACCTGTAACGGTCCTGTGCATGGTGGCGATCCTTCGGCGGATCGGAAAAATGGATCTGAAGAGCATTCTGCTCCACCCTTTGATCCTTCCCTCGATCGGGTTGGTGTTGTTGATCGCATCCCACAGCATGTGGTGGGGCGGTTGGGCCCTGGGGACGCGGCATCTTACGGCGATCACCGTGCTCGTTCTTGCAGCCGGCATTCCATTGATCCGCTGGAATCCGCTCTTCGCATGGCTGTTCCTGGTGTTCTCGTTCACCGGGCTTTTGGTGAACTTTGCGGCGAAGAGCACGATCTGGTTCAGCGCGCCCACTGATGTGAAGGATCCGATCTTCGGTTTGATCATGCCTGCCTTCGCCGATGGAAGTTTCACGACCATGCAATGGCCTGTTGATGCCGGCTGCGATCCAGTGACGGCCACCTTTCTTTTCTTCATCCTTTTCATTGTTTCCCTGATCGTATTACGCTGGAACGATCACCGGATCTCGATCGCCCGAAAGTGATGCACCTGTTCCATTCACCCGAGATCATCGATCCCTTCACCGATCTGCCGGATGAAGAGGCGCATCATGCCTTTGCCGTATTGCGCCTTCGCGCTGGTGATCCGATCGGTCTGCTCGATGGAAAGGGAACAAGGGCGGAAGCGGAGATCGTGGAACTGGATCGGAGATCGGTGAAAGTGAAGATCACGTCCCGGCAGAACTTTCCGCCGGAACGCGCATTCAAGATCCACATGGCCGTGGCGCTCACCAAGAACATCGATCGGTTCGAATGGTTCATGGAAAAAGCGGTGGAGATCGGCGTGGATCGGATCACGCCTTTGATCACCGATCGAAGTGAACGCACGAAATTCCGCATGGATCGCGGGCTGAAAGTGATGATCGCAGCGATGAAACAATGCCAGCGTGTCTGGCTTCCGATCCTCGATCAGCCCAGCAAATTGAAGGAGATCATCGCAGCGAACGATCTGCAGCAACGATTCTTCGGATGGTGTGAAGGCGAACATGTCCATCTGATGAAAGCATACACTACTTCGAGCGATGCGCTCGTTGTGATCGGGCCCGAAGGCGATCTTTCCATGGACGAAGCGGAGCTATTGAAGCAACACGGTTTCCGGCCGGTATCGATCGGAAGCGCGCGTTTACGCACCGAGACCGCGGCCATCGCAGCCTGCACGTGGATGAGCCTGCTCCAGCAGCGGTAACTTGCACCCGATGTTCATACGGATCGTTCTCCTTCTCTCCTTCCCGCTGGCATTTCTGCCGCAATTGGCCTCGCAGGGATCGTTCCAGCTCGCCGTGCTTCGCTACGGCGGGGGCGGCGATTGGTACGCGAACCCCACCGCTGTCCCGAACCTTGTGAAATTCTGCAACAAGGAATTGAACATGTCCATCTCCCCGGAAGTACCCGTGGTGGAAGTGGGCAGTCCGGAACTTTTCAATTATCCGTGGGTGCACATGACCGGGCATGGCAACGTGGTCTTCAGCCAGCAGGAAATGGAGAACCTTCGCAACTACCTCATCGGCGGCGGATCGCTCCACATCAGCGACAATTACGGCATGGACGAATTCATCAGGCCACAGTTGAAGGCGCTCTTCCCTGAGCTTGATCTGGTGGAATTACCGTACGCTCATCCGATCTATCACCAGCGGTTCAATTTCCAGAACGGGCCACCCAAGATCCATGAACATGATGCGAAACCAGCGCAAGGCTTCGGGCTTTTCTGGGAAGGCCGGTTGATGGTCTTCTACGATCATGAATGCGATCTGGGTGATGGATGGGAGGATCCCGATGTACATGGTGACAGTGAAGCCACGCGCACAAAGGCACTTCAAATGGGCGCCAACATCGTTTCCTACGCGTTCAGCGGCGCAGCGGAATAGGCCCGATCCACGATCGGTTGTTGAGATCCAGATGTGGGAACACTGCGGCAAAGCCGTATTTTAGCGGAACTTCATGCTTCAAGATCATTTGTCCATGGGACCGTTCGCACCAAAAGGATTCGCACCGATCGATGAGCATGAACTGCGATCGCTCGCCAGAACGACCGATCGCAAGATCTTCAAGGTGATCCCGTTCGGTGAATGTCGGATCAGTGTGGCCCGCAAGCCGTTCGATCAATTGCCGAAATTCTCCACCGGGCCAGGCGCCCGGCGCGAGGAGACCTGCCTCAGCGCGATGATCATCGCGCGCAGCAGACCCTGCTGGAGCTAGACGATCAACGGTTGTAGGCGAGCCAGTTCCTGAACTCGTTCTTCAATTCCATGTACAGCCGTTCGAAGGTGTCCATGCGTTCGCGCAATTCATTGTGGATCCCGAAGGGGCGATAGATCATGCCTGGTGCCTTCGAAGAAAGCTGATCGGAAAGGGCCTGGTCGTGCTTCTTTATATCATGCGCCAATTCATCGATCACTTCGCTCTGGCGGATGAACCTGTTCTGGAATTGTTCCACATGCGCCATGGTCTCCGGCACGGCCGCTGTACGTACGAATTGCTCGAGGTGGCGTTGGAAGATGAACAGTTCCTCGCGATAGAAACGCAATGAATTGAGCCACACACGGTGATCGAAATGCAGCGCACTTATGCCATTGGCGAGTCCGTCGGCACCATCGTTGGGTCGGCTCCGATCCCTGGTGGGCGCTTCGCCGCCTGATCGTGGTGCGTTGAGTGAAGATGACAACTGTTGCGAACCGGCCTGGCGATCGGCCCGGCTCCTGCTCGCAAGCCTGCCTTCGGCAAGTGTCCCGCCCAATCGATCGCCTTCTGAAGGAATCCGTTGCGAATTTTCCGATGTATTCATTTCGATGAAGTTTTTTCAAGTGTGATCAACTCGTTCGATCCTTCGCTGAGCATGGCGCGGTGCTGCTGAAGCGTTTCGCGCACATGCGATGGTAGCTCGGGTGCAGCGATCGCGCGATCGTACATTTCCATGAGTTCCCGCTCGTGGCGGGCGCATTCCTTCAATACGCCGATCGCTCCATTGTTGGTGAACGATCCGGTGATCGAGTTCCATGCCCGCTGCACTTCGGCCTTAAAGGTTCCGTCCATCGGTACGTCCTCATGCATGCGCGCCAATTCATTGGCGAGTTCCTCGATCAACGGCGCGCGCCTGTTACCGCAGCGCATCAACCGTTCCTTCAAGGCTGGATCTTCCACATGGTCCACGGCATCCGCGAATGCGCGCTGGCTGTCCGTTAGCGCAGCGGATAGTTCCTGAAGAAGTGCGGCAGTGCTCATCGCTCTATCGATCCGATCCACCTTTGACCGCGCCACCCGTATTCACCCCTGCATCGCGCTCCCTTGCCGGCGTCTGTGGATCGCGGCGATCCATGTCGGCACCTGCAGGTCCAAAACCAGGCCGGCTTCGCGTATCCTCATTCTCCAGATCGTTCATCCGCAGCCAGGCCCGGTATTGTTCGGCATCGAGCACTGTTGCGATCTCGGCATTCCGGCGTTCGTTGAGCGCCACATAATTGGGATCGCTCACCGGATCGGCACCCAGCCGCGCGTGATCTTCCCTGTACCGCTCATCGATCTCCCTCAACCGCTCGAGCTGTGTATCGCGCAATTCAAGTTCCGCGGCCACACTGTCGTTGAACAGGATCCAGCCCGAACGGGAGGTAGCGGTTTCCTGCGCGGCGGATGGAACACTGAGAAGTATCGTGAAAAGAAGACTCGATAGGATGGATCGGGCCAGACTTCCGCGGGATGTTCTCGTATTGCTCATGATCACTGGGATATGTTCGATCGAATGCAAAGGCGGTACCGTACGGACATCAGCCGCAGTTCTGATGGGAATGCGTGGATCGATGTGGAAGCCGGCCATGCCCGGGGGAAGGCAATCCCCGATCAGCCTTGACCCTTCATCTGCTTATGGAGCGATCCGTAGTGCTCCGCCTTGCGCCCGAGTTCGTGTATATCGAACGGTTTGGTAAGGAAATCATCGGCGCTGCATGCCTGGCAGGCTTCCTTCACCTCGGCGGCGGTATGTGCTGAAA
>JAEYYE010000182.1 GCA_023430945.1 Bacteroidota bacterium | reverse complement strand
CATTCGATATCCGTGAAGCCGGGCGCGTGGTGCGCGAAGGCGATCCGCTTACCGGAAAACCGGTCCTTGATGAAAAGGGTGAACCGAAGAAGATCCCCGGAAAACTGAAGGCGGTGAAGGGGATCGGCTGGTACATCGAGGAATACGGCATTGCACAACTTTCGCTCAACCTCACCGACATAACAGTGACACCGGTGCACGTGGCCTTTGATGAAGCGGTGAAGAGCGCTGCGGAAAGAGGCATCCGCGTGACAGGAAGTGAACTGGTCGGCTTGATCCCGAAAAGAGCTCTGCTCGATGCAGCTGATTTCTATCTCGCACGCCAGGAAAGAAGCCTCGGCATTCCTGAGAAAGAGAAGATCAAGATCGCGGTGAAATCGCTCGGACTTGATGATCTGGCGCCTTTCGATCCGCAGAAGAAGGTGATCGAATACATGTTGGAGGATCCGTCGAATGAACGCCTGGTCCGCCTCGACTTGAAGTCCTTCAGCGAGGAAACAGCGAAGGAATCGCCAGCTCCGGGCGGCGGATCGGTGGCGGCCTACGTGGGCGCATTGGGCGCAGCGCTCGGCACAATGGTGGCCAACCTGAGCGCACACAAACGCGGCTGGGACGATCGCTGGGAGGAGTTCAGCAGATGGGCGGTGATCGGGGAAAAGTTCAGGAACGAACTGCTTTTCCTGGTGGACGAGGACACCCGATCCTACGAAAGGATCATACAGGCCTTCTCACTGGGCAAGGCCACAGCCGAAGAACAGGCCGCGCGGAAGAAAGCGATCACCGAGGCCACCAAGGGAGCGATCGGCGCACCGCTGCGAACCATGGAGGTATGCGTGGAGAGCATGGGTTTGATGAAGGCCATGGCCGAGAGCGGATTGCCCGCCAGCGTGAGCGATGCCGGGGTTGGCGCGCTTTGTGCACGCACCGGTGCGCTCGCCGCCTATCTCAACGTGCACATCAACTGCGCAGGGCTGGACGACGAGGTATTCAAGAAGGATGCGATCGAAAAGGTGGAACGCCTGAAGCTGGATGTGGAGGAACTGGAGCGAGAAGTGATGGCGATCACCCTTTCGAAAGTATAGTACAACATTCGCCGTGCGAATGGCGTATAATTCGTTGGGAAGCGCGCGCGGCGCAAATGTTCGCGTTGATCACATATCAACAATGGATCGGGAGGATCATCTACTTCTTCCCGTTCCAATTGTTGTTGTTGCACCTGAAGAAGAACCACCTTCTGCTGCTCGCATGGATCCTGCTGTTCGGTTATATCACCGAGAACATCGGGGTGAAATATGGGATCCCGTACCTCTTCCTGTTCCCTGAATATTTCGGTCATGTAGGCTTTCTTTCGTACACGATCACGGGTTTTGCGCTCGGCGGCTTCATCACGGCCTTCAACCTGTACAGTTACATGATGCATGCGTACAGGTTCCCGTTCATCGCCACCATCGCCCGGCCGTTCCTCAAGTTCAACATAAACAACGCATTGATCCCAGCGTTGTTCGTACTCACCTTCCTGTGGTGTTCGGCGAGGTTCCAGGTGCAGAAGGAATTGATCGCGCCGATCGAAGTGGCCTGGCACCTGTCGGGCTTTGTTTTCGGCATGCTGCTCTTCCTTTCGCTCGCCCTGCTCTACTTCACACGCACCAACACCGATGTGATCAAGATCCTGGGCAGCGAACCCGAAGCGATCGATGGGCCCGAAGAGCCCCTGGTGGAATTGATCGGGCCGCAACATGATGCTCCTCCACGCAGCGGCGCGGAGAAAAGACAGGCCACCCGTTTCCTGCAACAACAGGAGCGCAGCGAGAAATGGCGTGTGGAAACATACCTCACGCCGCGGCTGCGGATCATGCTGGCGCGCACCAGCGCACATTACGATCGCAAGTTGATGCGCGACGTGCTCTGGCAGAACCACATCAACGGCGCGATCTTCGAAGTGGTGCTGGTGGCGAGCTTTCTCCTGCTCGGTGCGTTCAGCGATCTGCCGTTCTTCTCGATCCCTGCGGGCGCGAGTGCCTTCCTTCTCTTCACGATCATCCTCATGATCATAAGCGCTGTGTTCAGCTGGCTGCAAGGCTGGACGGGTACGGTGATCATCGCCGCGGTGCTTTTCCTGAACCTGCTCAGTCACCGAACGGATCGCTTCCTGTACGATAACCAGGCCTACGGATTGGATTATGAAAAGCCTCCGGCCGTGTATGATCTGCCTACGATCGTGGCGATGGCGAACGATACCGCGCAGGTACGCAAGGATCACCAGGCCATGCTCCAAACATTGGAGAAGTGGAAACAGCGGAACCTTTCGCTGGCATCGAATGGTGAAAGGCCGAAGATGGTCCTCGTGAACGCCAGCGGCGGCGGGCTGCGATCGATGCTATGGACGCTGCGCACGCTCCAATATGCGGATAGCCTGATGGACGGCACGTTGATGGACCGCACCATGATGATCTCCGGATCATCCGGTGGATTGATCGGCGCGGCATATTTCCGGCAGCTCACGTACAACGATCCCGATCGGGACGTACGTTACGATCCAGTGCTGCTGAACGAGGTCTCCAGCGATCTGCTCAATCCTGTCGTCTTCAGCTTCGTCACCAACGATATGTTCATCCGCTACCGCAAGGTGCAGGTCGGCGATCATGAATACACCCTCGATCGGGCCTACGCGTTCGAAAGCCGGTTGAACCAGCTTACCCGTGGCCTTCTTGATGTGCGCCTGGGTGAAATGGCCGCTGCGGAACAGAGCGCCCGAACGCCACTGCTGGTGATGAGCCCCACTTCCATAAACGATGGGCGCCGACTGGTGATCGGATCGCTCCCGATGTCATTCCTCACGAATATCTCCCCGCAGGGATCTGTCACCAGCAAGGGTTTTCCCGAGTCGATCGAGTTCCAGCGTTTGTTCGCGGATCACGATGCGGATAGCCTGAAGCTCACCAGCGCACTGCGCATGAACGCCACGTTCCCGTACATCACCCCGGTGGTGAGCCTCCCCACGGATCCACAGATGCGGGTGATGGATGCGGGCATGCGCGACAATTATGGTTACCGCATCACCCTTGCCTACCTGCACGAGTTCCGCGATTGGATCGCCGCCAATACGAGCGGTGTGGTGATCCTGCAGCTGCGCGATACGCAGCGCGACCTGGATGTGCGGCCGATCGGCAATTCATTGATCGGGCGGATCATGGATCCGGTGGGCAGCATCTACGACAATTTCGTGCGCGTACAGGACCAGGACCATGATCTGATGCTTCACCAGGCAGGCAGCTGGGCCGAATTCCCACTGCAGGTGATCGATCTGGAACTCCGGCATTCGCGGGATGAACAGATCAGCCTGAGCTGGCACCTTACCGCGCTGGAGCGCAAACGCGTGCTCCGGAGCATCGATCTGCCGGTGAACCAGGATTCGTTCCGCGAACTTGTTGAAGTGGTGCAGGGAAAGGAACTTGCTTTCGAACCTACTGTCGCCGTTCGTAACGGATCAGGCCCAAAAGCGGATCCTTCGCCACGTTCACAAGGTTCATCCCATGATCCGATAAGCATTCGCCAAGCAATTCCCTGAAGCCGAACGCCACCGATCCGGTGGCATGCACCACTTCCCGTTGTTCCGGGGTGAAGAACGTCTTCAGCAATTCCGCCAGTTGATGGAACCGGCCGAGGATCGTTTCGCGCACATAGCGATGATCCAGCAATGGTGCGAGTTGTGCGGTCCGTGCAGCAAGGGCCTTCGCCGGGAACGGTGATCCGTACACCTCTTCCATGATCGCGGCCCGATCGGGACCTTCTGTTCCGAATAGGATCTCCTTCACATCCGCCGGCATCCGATCGTAGAACGCATCCTGCAACAGCACCGATCCAATATCGGCCCCGCTCCCTTCATCGCCGAGTATGTAACCGAGCGAAGGAAGCGGCTGGTGAAGTTGCGATCCATCGTAATGGCCGGCGTTCATCCCGGTGCCGAGGATCAACACGAGTCCTTTCTGCGGATGACAAAGTCCCAGCGCTGCAGCCAGCAGATCGGTGTGCACTTCGATGGTCGCTTCGGGCCACAACTCACGGATCGTTGCTTCCATCCTCGATCGGCGCTGCGCGGTGCCACAACCCGCGCCATATACCTTCAACTGCTTTGCCTGATACACCTGCGGATCGTTCCGATCGAAATAGGCCTTCAGTTCACTAATGAACCGTGAAGCATCGCCAGTGAGCGGATTGTAGCCCGGCAACGCTCCCTCCTGATCGGGATGGATCCGATCGGAACCGTCGGGGAGTAGCAATGCCCAGCGCGAAGAACTTCCACCGATCTCCGCGATCAATCCCAATTCGTTCATGATCGCGGCCGCACTGCGGTTCAATTCTGGTTGAAAAGGAACTTGTTCGGGCTGATCAACCCGTTCTTCATCGCGTACATCACCACGGCCGCGGTGTTGTTCACACCAAGCTTCTGCATGATGTTCCTGCGGTGCGTGGTCACCGTATGTGCGCTCAGGTTGAGCTGTTCGGCGATCCGCGTGTATGAAAGCCCTTCGGCGATCAGTGCGATCACCTGGCATTCGCGTTTGCTGAGCGTTACCGGCGCGCAGGAAAGCGGCTCGGCGATGAAGCGGTCCACATCAACGGAGGCACGGCGAAGCGTGTCGAGCACTTTTCCACAGTAGAATCGGTCGCCATCGGCGGTCTGCAATACCGCATCGATGATCTCCGCCACGGCGCAATCCTTCCGTATGTAGCTCACCACCCCGGCCCTGATGGCGCTGGTGATCGTCATGGGGCTCGGCGCCGGTGTGATCGAGATGAAACGCGTGCGCTTCGATCGCTTCAATCCATCGCGGATCGTGTTCGCATTGAAACCATCCGAAGTATGATCGATCAGCACCACATCGGGTTTGTGCCGGACCAGCATCGCCTCCATCGCGATCGCGTCCGGGGCCGCACCCAACACTTC
>JAEYYE010000168.1 GCA_023430945.1 Bacteroidota bacterium | reverse complement strand
GTGGTATTAGCTTCGGCACACTTCCGATCGGGATCGTCCCGCGATCGGTGGATACTCGATGGCGGCGAACAAGGATCAACTGCGGCGTTTCAACGACATCGCGATGGCGGTGGTACTTGTGTTCGGCATCATGTATTTGGCCGCCGATTTCCTCAAGCCCCTGGTGTTCGCCGTGCTCGTGGCCACGCTCATGATGCCATTCTGCCGCTGGCTGGAACGAAAAGGCGTGGCGCGCGGACTTGCGGCGATGCTCAGCGCCATAAGCGTGCTGTTGATCGTGGGAACGCTGCTCGGTTTCCTGGCCTACCAGGTGAGTTCCTTCAAGGATGATGCGCCGAAATTGAAGGAGAAACTAATGACCCATCTCGGTTCGGGGCAGAATTACCTGAAGGAGAATTTCGGCGTTACGATCGAGGATGCGCCAAAGGCGGATTCCACGGCCACTGACACGCTGCAGCAGGAGACCAGGGTGGAAGAGAACAAGAAGGAGAAGAAGAAAGCAGCGAAGAAGGAAAATGAAGCAGCAAAAGGCGAAGAGGCTGTGGAAGAGAACGGGACCACCATTCCGATGGGTGAGGCCGTCGGCCATCTCTTCACGTTCCTGAAGATCGGTTTCGGTACGCTGTTCACCGCCATGATCATTTTCGCCTACATCGTACTACTGCTTTATTACCGCGACAGGTTGCGCGATGCCGTGGTGATGATGTTCCCGAAGGAGCGCAAGGAGCGAACGAAACATGCGCTTCGCGAAGCGGCGAACGTGGGCCAGGGTTATCTCGGCGGAATGTTCGTCGTAACCACTATCCTGGGTACGTTGAATTCGATCGCGCTGCTGTTGATCGGCATCGATCACCCGTTCCTGTTCGGTTACCTCGCAGGATACCTCAACTTCATCCCGTTCATCGGTACCATGATGGGCGGGATCCTGCCGATCCTGATGACGCTGGTGACGGAAAGCTCAGCGGTGCCGGCTTTGTTGATCGCCGGTGCGTTCATCTTCAACCAGATCCTGGAAGAAACGTTCCTTACACCAACGATCGTGGGCGATCGCGTGAACGTGAACCCGTTGTTCATCATTGTGGCGATCGTGATCGGTGAACTGCTCTGGGGGATCGTTGGCGTGATCCTTTTCATTCCGCTGATCGCGATCGCCAAGATCATTTTCGATCACGTGGAAGAGCTGCGCCCGCTGGCACATTTCCTAGGCCAGAAAGAAGACGAAGGGCCTACGATATTCCGGAAACTGAAGAGCCGGCTGAAAGGAAGATCCTGACGGCGATCGGATCAGTTGGTCTGCTCGCGCCGCTTGATCTCGTCGCGCAACTTCGAGGCACGCTCATAATCCTCGTGATCGAGCGCATCCTTCAGCATGGATCGGAGTTCCTCCAGGCTGTTCGCGGCGGAAGGTTTCTTCGCAGGCTTCGATTTGCTCTCGGGTTCCACTTCGGTGGTTTCATCGCCTTCCTCCACCTTCAGCCCGGCTGCGCTAAGGATGAATTCGTACGTGTGGATCGGGCACTGGAAACGAAGGGCCAGCGCGATCGCATCGCTGCTCCGGGCATCGATCTCCACTTCCTTGCCGTTCTGTTCGATCACCAATTTCGCATGGAAGATCCCTTCCACCAGATCATTGATGATCACCTCTTTCATGCCGAAACCGAGCGTATCGGAAACGTTCTTGAACAGATCGTGCGTGAGGGGCCTCGCCGGCTTTATGTTCTCCACCTGGATCGCGATCGCCTGGGCCTCCACACCGCCAATGATGATCGGCAGGCGCCGATCGCCTTCCACCTCTGAAAGGATCAGCGCATAAGCGCCCGCATGCGTGTGGCTGTACGTGATCCGCAGGAACTTTAGCTCGACCTTCTCCATACTGTTCAATGACTTCGCTATGGCACTACGAAATGTGCATCCATCCCTCCGCCGGGGCATCGAATATACAGGAACCGGGCCTTCCCTGGGTACCGTACATTGATGGTGCCGGGCGCTGGCGATCCGCAGGCTTCAACGCTCGGCGTTCAATTTTTTCGCCGCTTCGATCAATTTCGGCAGTACTTCGAACGCATCACCCACAATGCCGTAATCGGCGGCCTTGAAGAACGGCGCTTCGGGATCTTTGTTGATCACCGCGATCACCTTGCTGCCGTTCACTCCTGCGAGGTGCTGGATCGCGCCGCTTATGCCGATCGCGATGTAGCAGTTCGGGCGGATCGCCACGCCGGTCTGGCCCACGTGTTCATGATGTGGACGCCAGTGCATATCGGCCACCGGGCGGCTGCATGCCGTGGCCGCACCGAGTTCCTTTGCCAACTCTTCCACCGGGCCCCAATTCTCAGGACCTTTCATTCCGCGGCCGGCACTCACCACGATCTGCGCTTCCGGAAGGGGTATGCCACCACCGGCCTTGCGCACTTCCTTCACCTTGATGTCTGGCGCGCCCACATCACCGGAATAGTCGTCCACGTCAGCTTTCACTTCACCTTTTTCGATCGGGATCGAATTGGGCATGAGGCTGATCACTTTGATCGCACTGTTGACGGAGATCCATGCCTGTGCTTTTCCGCTGAAGACATTGCGCTTCACTTCATTGCCGCCTTGCGGAAGCGTGATCGCACCGGCCACATGCCCGGCCTTCAAGCGTGCGGCCACGCGCGGTGCCACCGCTTTGCCTGTTGCATCGTGAACGAACACGATCACCTGGGCGTTCTCCTTCTTTGCCACATCGGTGACGAAACGGGTAAGCTGCCGGCTGTCCACGTTCTTTATGGACCTGGCCACGATCACCTTTGAAGCGCCTTGTGCGCCAAGCGAAGCCACTTCACCCTGATCGCCAAAGGTGAGCACGGTCATCGGCAGGCCCTGCTGATCGGCGATCTTCTTCCCGTAGGTGACGGCTTCCATGGCCGATCGCGGGATCCGGTCGCCTTGTGTATCAATGAATACGATAACGCTCATCCTGTTCTCTTTCAATGTTAAAACCAACACTCAACCCTTCAACCCTCAGCCTTCAGCCTTCAGCCTTCAGCCTTCATCCTCAGATCACCTTCGCTTCCGTGTGAAGCAGTTCGATCAATGTTCCGGCCTCTTCCACGGGGATCATCTTTACCGCACCTTTCGCCGGCGGCAGTTCGAAGCGCACGGTGGGCGCCACTTCGTCGGTGGCAGTGGCAGGCACCACGTTCAGTGGTTTGGTGCGTGCCGCCATTATTCCGCGCATGTTCGGGATCCGTTGTTCGGCCATTCCCTTCGCTGCGCTCACGCAGAGCGGCAGGCTGGCCTCAAGTACCTCCACCCCGCCGGGGATGTCCCGTTCGATCGTGGCCGCGGTCCCGGTAAGATCGAGCTTGCTCACCAGCGGCACGTAAGGCAGATCGAGCAGTTCGGCCACCATTCCGCCCACCTGTCCACCATTGTGATCGATCGTCTCTTTTCCAGCCAGGATCAGATCGAAACCTTTGCCCTTCGCGTATTCAGCGATCAGCTCGGCCACCTGCAGCGCTTCCCTGGGCTGCGCATCGATCCGCACCGCTTCATCGGCGCCGATCGCCAGGCCTTTCCGTATGGTCGCATCCGTGTCGGCACCTCCCACGGTAACGGTGGTTACTGTTCCGCCGTGCGCTTCCTTCAGTTCAAGACCGCGGACCAAAGCATACCATTCGTCATAAGGATTCACGATGAATTGCACGCCATTGGCGTCGAATCTCGTGTTACCGTCGGTGAAGGCGATGCGTGCCGTGGTGTCGGGCACCTGGCTCAATAGAACGAGGATCTTCATGTGTCGGGTCCGGATCCGATCGGAGGGATCGTTCCGGGGCCGCAAACTTAACCACACGTAAGGGAAGCTGTATGTGGTGGCCTTACCCCAGCCACGTGGTACCGCATCAGCACGCCGACCGGGCTTTCCGTTCGCTCGCACATGGGAACCACGCTTGGCGGGATCCTTGCGATCGGCATACCCGTGCAGTTTTTTACGCTACGCTCATCCATCATCGTTCTGATCGCCGCATTGCTCGGTTCGTGTTCCATTTCCGAACATGTGGTGCAGGATGGGCCTTTCCAGAAGAGGAAATATTTCAAGCGGGGCTGGTTCTTCGATCCGCCGAAGCGGAGCGGCATGGAGGAACTCGCGATCGATGAGTTCGCGGTTGATGAGATCCCGGCGGATCATGATCCCTACCTTGAAATGTTCGCCGGTGATCGGTTGATGCCTGTAGAACTTGCCGAAGTGGATCTGCAGCAACTCGATCTGGCCAGGACCCCCACCTTGGGTGGATCTGCCGCTCCGGGTTCCCGCGCAGCAATGCCACAGGTTAATCCCCGATCCATCGACATTGAACGGGAACTGCCCTCGATCCCACATCAGGAATATGGTACGCTAAGCCCGATGATGTCCACCGGTTTCGCATTCCTGCTTCCGGTCGCTTTGCTCTTCGCATTGGTGGCCTTCATCAGCCGGATCGGCAATTTGAACCAGCAGGGTTCGCGGGCCGAGGCCATCGCATTGTTGATGGGAATGGCCGGGCTTGCGGCATTGGCCATGGTATAACATCCCGGATCGGAAGATGGCCACGAACGCGACCGAAAAGAAGCCGAAGGGGAAGGTGAGGAAGGTGCTTTCCGATGCATTCCGCTACCTGAAGCTCACCTTCAAAGCTTTCAGCAACGACAATACGTTCGAGCTTGGCGCAGCCCTGGCCTACTATACGATCTTTTCGATCGTGCCGCTGCTCGTGGTGGTGATCAGCATTACAGGAATGATCTATGGGCCCGATGCTGCCGAAGGCCGGCTCTTCGGTGAATTGCGCGATCTGGTCGGATCGGATTCCGCCGAGGCCTTGCAAGGCATGATCGGCGATGCATATGTGAGCGGAAAGAGCCTGGTGGCCACCGTGATCGGTGTGGTCACCTTGTTCATCGGTGCCACCACGGTGTTCAATTCGCTGAAGAATTCCATGAACCGGATCTGGGGGATACAACCCCGGCCGAAAAGTTCGATCCTGGCCATGCTGAAAACGCGTGCCCTTTCATTCTCACTGGTGCTCGGCATGGGTTTTCTGCTTGTGGTGAGCTTCGCGGTGAACGCGCTCGTGCTCGGTTTTGCTGAACGGGTGACCAAAGAACTCCCGGGCATTTCCGGTTACGTGGTCACGGGGCTCACCATGATCCTCACGTTCAGCTTCACCACCGCCGTCTTCGCAACCCTTTTCCGCTTTGTTGCCGATGCGCGTCCGCGCTGGAAGGATGTGATCCCCGGGGCCATGTTCACCACGATCCTGTTCGGGATCGGCAAATGGCTGATCGCGCTTTACTTCAACAAGGCTGAGCCGGCATCAACGTTCGGCGCGGCGGCGGGCCTCATCTCGCTGCTTCTCTGGACAGCCTACAGTTCACAGATCTTCTTCCTCGGCGCGGAGTTCACGTACGTGTGGGCGCAGGAGCACGGTCGGCCGATCAAGCCCACCAAACATGCGGTGCGCGTGGTGCAGCAGGAGGTTGTGGTCGATAAGGGCAAAGTGGTGGACAAGCGTACCAAGGACCAGGAACTGGATAAAGTGCGCAAGGAGTGCGACGACAAGGAGGCCGGCGTGGATTGCGCCGATGATGAGGTCGCTGGATCCACCAGGCAGGAGAAGTCCGCCGATCGCAGGCATTGAAATTTTTGGGCGTTCCCCCGCTCTTTTTGTGAAGGCGGGGTCGTGCTATCCACTTCTACTCCGCACTCGCGAAGGGAACATTCCGTAAGCTTCGCATGGTCTCTCTGGGGGCGCTCGCTTGCGGGGTATCCGTCCTCCCGCAGTACTGCGGGACGCTAACGCGACTTTAGCGGCTACCTTTGCGGCCCATTCCTTTTCAAGCATTATGCGAACGATCCAATTCCGCGAGGCCCTCAACGAAGCGATGAGCGAAGAGATGCGTCGCGATCCGAACGTATTCCTCATGGGCGAAGAGGTAGCCGAGTACGATGGCGCCTACAAGGTGAGCAAGGGAATGCTGGGTGAGTTCGGCCCGAAGCGCGTGATCGATACGCCGATCAGTGAGCTCGGCTTCACCGCGATCGGTGTTGGCGCCGCCATGAATGGTCTTCGCCCGATCATCGAGTTCATGACGTGGAACTTCGCGATCCTCGCCGCCGACCAGATCATCAACCACGCGGCGAAAATGCTGCAGATGAGCGGTGGACAGTACCATGTGCCCATCGTTTTCCGCGGTGGCAATGGCAGCGCAGGCCAGCTCGCGGCGACGCACAGCCAGAGCTTCGAATCGATGTATTTCAGCATTCCGGGATTGAAGGTGATCACCGTGAGCAATCCCTACGATGCGAAAGGCCTGTTGAAAGCCGCGATCCGCGACAATGATCCGGTGCTTTTCATGGAAAGCGAGCGCATGTACGGCGACAAGGGCGAAGTTCCCGATGGCGAATACCTGCTCCCGATCGGAAAGGCGGACATCAAGCGGAAAGGGAAGGACGTTACGATCGTGAGCTTTGGGAAAATGATGAAAGTCGCGCTCCAAGCCGCCGAGGAACTGGTGAAGGAAGGCGTGGAGGCCGAAGTGATCGATCTGCGCACGATCCGCCCGATGGACCATGAGACCATCATCAACAGTGTGAAGAAGACCAACCGGATCGTGGTGGTGGATGAGAACTGGCCGCTCGGAAGTGTCGCCAGTGAGATCGCCTACCGTGTACAGAAAGATGCGTTCGATCACCTCGATGCACCGATCCTTCGGATCAACCAGGCGGATACCCCATTGCCGTTCGCACCCAACTTGATCGAGGCATCATTGCCCAATGCGGCCAAAGTGGTGAAGGCCGTGAAGGAGGTGATGTATTTGAAGAAGTAGTGGTTGGGTTGAAAGTTGCCAACCGGACTTTTCTGTTCCTATGGGTTGAGGGTTGAAGGTTGAATGTTGCACCCGAGCCGCCAAGCTTCAACCCTCAACCTAATCAACCCGCAACCTTCAACAAGCATTTCCACCTATTTTTGCGGCCTTGTCAAAGGCTGGCAACTGCCTTTCCTCTTGAAGAACAGAGAATTAAAACGATTTGAACAGCACGGAAATGGGTAGTGAGATCATGTACTTCATCCCGGTCCTGGGCATTTTGGGGCTCGCGGTGATGGTGGCCAAGGCCGTTTGGGTAAGTAAGCAGGATGCCGGTGATGCCAACATGCAACAGCTCGCGGGCTACATCGCTGCCGGGGCATTGGCGTTCCTGAAGGCCGAGTGGAAAGTGCTCGGGATCTTCGCTGCGGTGGCCGCCGTGCTTCTCGGTTGGAGCGGCACGCTGGTGGAGCACAGCGATTGGGTGATCGCGATCGCCTTCCTGATCGGTGCGATCTTCAGCGCTTTCGCCGGTTGGATCGGAATGAACATCGCCACCAAGGCGAACGTGCGCACTACGCAGGCTGCGCGCACAAGCTTGAAGCAGGCATTGAAAGTTAGCTTCAATGGCGGAACTGTGATGGGACTCGGCGTTGCCGGTCTCGCCGTTCTCGGGATCAGTTCCCTTTTCATTCTCTTCCTCGGCATGTACGTTACCGATGGCAACGCCAACGGCGAACAGATGATGACCGCCCTCGAAGTGCTCGCCGGTTTCAGCCTTGGCGCTGAATCGATCGCACTTTTTGCGCGTGTTGGTGGCGGCATTTATACCAAGGCGGCCGATGTTGGAGCCGATCTGGTTGGAAAGGTTGAAGCCGGTATTCCGGAAGATGATCCACGCAACCCGGCCACCGTTGCCGATAACGTTGGCGATAACGTAGGTGACGTGGCCGGCATGGGCGCCGATCTGTTCGGAAGCTATGTCGCAACGATCCTGGCAACGATGGTACTTGGCCGCGAAGTGATCGCTGATGGCGATGGTTTCAACGGACTTTCACCGATCCTGCTACCGATGTTGATCGCCGGCCTCGGTGTTCTCTTCAGCATCATCGGAACGTTCTTCGTAAGCATCAATAAGGATAGCGATAGCGTGATGGCGGCCCTGAACAAAGGCAATTGGGGTTCGATCCTGCTCACGGCCATCGCCAGCTACTTCGTGATCCAGTGGATGCTTCCACCTACCATGAGCTTCGAGCGCGGGGAAGTGATCCTCGAGATCAGCCGCATGAACGTGTTCTGGGCGATCATCCTCGGTCTTGGCGTTGGTGCGTTGATGAGCCTGATCACTGAGTACTACACAAGCATGGGCCGAGGCCCGGTGGATAGCATCGTGCAGAAGAGCGGAACCGGCCACGCAACGAACGTGATCGGTGGATTGGCCGTGGGTATGCAGAGCACCTTCCTTCCGATCCTCGTGCTCGCCGCAGGGATCTTCGGCGCGTTCGAACTTGCAGGCCTGTATGGTGTTGCGATCGCAGCGGCCGGCATGATGGCCACCACGGCGATGCAACTCGCGATCGATGCGTTCGGTCCGATCGCGGACAATGCCGGTGGTATCGCAGAAATGAGCGGTCTGCCGAAGGAAGTGCGCGAACGCACCGACATTCTTGATGCGACCGGAAATACCACCGCTGCGACCGGCAAAGGATTTGCGATCGCTTCCGCTGCGCTCACCGCACTGGCGCTCTTTGCGGCTTACGTTGGTCTTGCAGGCATCACCGCGATCGATATCTACAAAGCGAACGTTCTTGCGATGTTGTTCGTTGGAGGAATGATCCCGTTCCTGTTCAGTTCCATGGCGATCAATGCGGTTGGCAAGGCAGCGATGGAAATGGTGAAGGAAGTTCGCCGACAGTTCCGCGAGATCCCCGGGATCATGCAGGGCACCGGCCGTCCGGAATATGAAAAATGCGTTGCGATCAGCACACAGGCTTCGATCCGTGAGATGATCATGCCAGGAGCGTTGGCATTGCTCAGCCCGATAATAGTCGGCTTCCTCTTCGGTCCGGAAGCACTTGGTGGATTGCTCGCCGGGATCACCGTGAGCGGTGTGCTCATGGGCATGTTCCAGAACAATGCCGGTGGCGCGTGGGACAATGCGAAAAAGAGTTTCGAGGCAGGCGTGATGATCGATGGCCAGCAGTACAAGAAGGGAAGCGATCCGCATAAGGCCGCTGTAACCGGTGATACAGTGGGCGATCCGTTCAAGGACACCAGCGGCCCCAGCATGAACATCCTGATCAAGCTCACCAGCATCGTGGCACTGATCATCGCTCCGCACATCAACGAAAGCGGTCACGCACCTGCCGATACGCGCACGTCACCGGAAAACACTTCGATGATCGAAATGCCAGCCGATGCGATCGGCATGATCGATTTGAAGAAGAACGACGACCGGATCTGAACTTTATTCCGAACGGAATTTGGCGGCCCGCGAAAGCGGGCCGCTCTGTTCTCTCACGTTCGTTCACCGCAGTACTTTTGGGCCGATCCATCCAAGATGCCGATATTCCACCGAGCGCTTCTCCTTCTTTCTTTCACCGTTCCACTTCTTCTGCACGCGCAACCAAAAGCGCAACCTTGTTTCTTTTCCGAAGGATTCGAAGGTGGATCGATCCCCGAAGGTTGGGCGATCGGTGAACTGGTCGCTACTACGACAGCCGATGGCGTACCTACGGGTGAGTTCGTACCTGCATGGTGGACCGGATCCGCTGATGAAGCGAATGCCAATGGATCCGTCGATATCCCGGATCGACCGATCGGAAACCGGTTCATCATGGCGAACGATGCGGCATGGCCATGTCCATGCGATCTGGACAGTGTCTCATTGATCACACCGGAATTCGACTTCAGTTCTCGCAGCAACGTCGCGCTGGAATTCCGCTGCCATCACGACATGGGATCGGGCGGGGGTGAAGCCTTTGTTGAAGCCAGCCCTAACGGTACGGATTGGTACTGGCTTCATTCGATCGGACCGCAGGATCAATGGCAGAACATTTCGATCGACATGAGCGGCTGGAACGATCCTTCGGTATGGATCCGCTTTCGCTGGAGCGACAACGGACAACTTGCGACAGCATTCGCGATCGATGATGTGTGTTTGCGCGAGCGATCGGAACATGATCTCTCGTTGCTTTCATTGGTGATCGGTGATCCTTCCATAAGTCCGTTCCTGGAAGGTGATCAAAGCCTGCGCTACACTATGCTTCCGCAGGAACAGGCCGGAGAATTGCGGATCACGGCGGAAGTAATGAATCGCGGAACGCTCCCGATGTCATTCGTTTCGGTGACATCCACGATCGAACTGGATGGCGTGCAATACGGACCATTCACAAGCCAACTTGCCGACTCCATCGCACCTGGTGCGCGGATCACGCTTACAGCGAACACCGGTTGGATGCCGCCAACAACGGGTGATCTGAGCATGAATGCCACGATCGATTCGAATATGCCCGATGATGATCCAGCCGATAATTCCACCACAGCACAGATCCAGATCACAGGACCTGGCTGGGAAAATGAATATTCCGCCATGGCGATCGATGATCGCAGCGTGCAAGGTTCGATCGGCAGGGAAGGACTTGTGATCGTCGGTAATCGGTTCGAACAGGTGAATACGGGAATACCGCGCGGAGTGAGCGCCGTGATCGGGGCCGGAACTCCCCTGGGGACCGAAGTACGTGCTGTGCTTTTCGATGCCAACTTCGCGGTGATCGATACATCTGTCCGCCATGCGATCACGCAGGATGATATCGATCTGGGCTGGGGCGGCGGTGCGATCTACCTGCCTTTCGCGTCACCGTCGGAACGATCCGCTGGCGATCTGCTGGCCGGTATCCAATCAGTATCCACTTCAGCACAACTTCAAGTGAACACCAGCGGGAATTCCGCTGTTGGCGCATCCTTCCTCATGGAAGGCAACACCTTCAATGTAAGTTATCCAGATGCCACGCCCATGGTGCGTCTTCACTTCACCGATGTGGCCGTGGGCATCGCCGGGCGCGGGCTTGCGGAAGAAGAGCTGCATGTATTCCCGATGCCGGCCTCAACGGAAGCAACGGTACGATTCACGATCCGCGGTGCCGCCACCACCACACTTCGGATCAGTGATCTTGCGGGACGGCCGATACAGATCCGAGAGCTCGGGCATTTGCAAAGTGGAGAACATTCGATCGGGGTCGATCTTTCCGGCCTTGCACCAGGCGCCTATTTTCTCAGCATCGATCGGCGCTCCGGTTCGCTGGTGAAGAAGATCATCGTCTCCGGCCGTTGACGATGCTTCCGTGGTGAAGCCCGTTCTTCGTTGATCGGCGCACGTTCCCCAGATCGGGTGATGGAAAGTTCACCTTAGGACGGTCGTATACGTCAACTTCAGTAGATTCGTCACCTTCAAGAACATTTCACCTATGAACCTTCGTTACTCTGCATTACCGATCATGGCACTTGCCATGACCTCAGTAGCTCAAAGATTGGATATCCGACCTGAGCTCGAACAAGCACGTGGCATATCTGAGGGTACCCCGACCAACCATGCGCTGCACTTTGAGCAGAATGCTGCGAGGGCAGGTGGGGACAGTCTCTTTTTTGAGGATTTCGCGAACGGGTTGGACGGGAATACGATGTTCGGCGCGTGGACGGTGGAAGGAGAGGATGGTGCGCTTTGGCTTTACGATACGGACGGGCCGAACGGCGACTTCAGCAATGCTGCACAGGAGCGGATACAAAGCGCCACCGTTACCAATGGCTTCATGATCTTTGACACGAACTTGAGCAACAACGGTTGCGGTTCGGCAGTACCTTGTGAGAACCGGACCGGATATCTCATTTCTCCCACCCTTGATCTTACGGGTACACCGAATGTGCAACTGGTCTATACCCAGGCATTGCGTTGGTGCTGCTCCGGCGGCTCGGGGCATTTTGTGGATGTAAGCACAGATAATGGGATCTCATGGCCTACGCGGTTAATGGCGATCGTTGAATTCGAACAGGTGACGAATTCGAACCCTGGCACGATAATCAGGAGGTTCAACCTCACAGAGGCGATCGCTGCGAACCCTTCGAGCGTACGGATCCGTTTCTCGCATGAGACCGGAGAGCTCCAAAGCTTTTCCCATTATTTCTGGCAGATCGATGATGTGATGATCGTTGAAGCCTATGATAACGATCTGGGTATCCTGAACGCTCGCCAGGATAACTTCATTCCTGAGTCGTCGTTCACCAATACGTTGGATTATAGCATTTATCCATTGAGCCAGGTAAGAACGATCAGTGTGGGAAGTCCTGTGCGTAATGAAGGTTCAACGGAGGCTACCAACGTCACTTTGAACGTGGCCATCGATCAGGATGGATCGGAAATATTCAACGAGAATGCGACTCTTGATGCCTTGGCACCAGCACTGATCGATTCATCGCTCCGCGTGGATTTCCAGATCCCGGCTGTTATCGGGGATTACGCGATCGAGTATTCGCTCTCAATGGATGCCGAGGATGAACGAATGGTGGATAATGCAGCAACCACCGAGTTCTCCGTGAGCGATCATGTCTATGCATATGACGAAGGTTCAAGGGATGGCGACTTCAGCCGGTTGGCTGATGCCTCCGGTCAATGGCCTGGATACGAAGCAGGCAATCTTTTCTGGATCGAGAACAGTGCTACTGCATACGGTATCCAGGTGGCGCTCGCTCGTGGTTCGACGCAAGTACCATTGACTGGCCTGAATGCTGCTTTCGAGGTGGTACTTTACAATTTCTCCCTAGAGGAACCGGAGATCGTTGCGGAAAGTGATCTGGTTTCTGTGACGAGTATGAGCCAGTTGACCCAGAACGGACAAGCTAATTTCTTCACCGTACCATTCTTCGATCCCATTGAATTGGAAGCTGGTGTTGAATATGCGGCATGTGTTCGCTTCCTTGGCGGAACACCACGGGTAGTTGTGGCTACCAGCGGTTTTGCGAGACCATTTTCATCCGTGGTCAACTCACCTGAGTTGTCCGGTCAGACCTGGTCGATCTTGAGCCGTCGGCCTATGGTGCGATTGAGCTTCAATCCTACGATCGGCATCGCCGATCGCGATCGCACCGATATCGGCCTTTCTGCGCGCAGCATGCCGAACCCCACCAATGGCGTGACCCGCCTTGTGTATGAG
>JAEYYE010000149.1 GCA_023430945.1 Bacteroidota bacterium | reverse complement strand
GAACCAAGGCTTTCCCGTGCGGAACACTGTTCCTTTGAAAAGTGCCACAAGTTCCTCTTTCCGGTCGGTGATCTTTATCTGGTAGATCCCGATGCGGTTGCTTAGGTTCAATTCCTCGGAAACAGCCAGCAGTCGGTCACCCTCCTGCACCGGCCGAGTGTGGCTGATCGATGTTTCAATGGAAACGCTTTGTATGCCGTAACTGTTGGATGCGAAGGCCAGGCAGCTATCGGCCAGTGAATACGTGATGCCACCGTGTGCGATCGCAAAGCCGTTCAGCATTTCCTTTTTCACGGTCATTGCCAGGCGGCACTCCCCGGGCCTCACCAGCACCCGCTCGATACCGAGCCACTGGCTGAAGGGATCATTGTCGAACATGCGGGCCACTACGCGTTCGGCCAATTGCTGCAGGTCCATTGAAGGGGCAAAGGTATCCAGAGGGACGGACCGCGACGGCGCAAGAGAAAGCAGACTGACAGCCTTTTGATCTCCTCAGCGTCTCTTCTTTCTCCCTTCTCTGCGTTGCTTCAAGTCTCCAGATCGAACAATTCCCGCTGAAGCACGCCCTCGTGTTCGAGTAACCATTTTTTCCGCCAGAGACCTCCCACATAACCGGTGAGTAATCCGTTCGCGGCGATCACCCGATGGCATGGAACAATGATCGGGATAGGGTTGGAGCCGCACGCATTACCGACCGTTCTGGCAATGGACCTTCCACCGATATCCGAAGCGATCTGAGAATAGGTCTTGAACTTCCCGAAGGGGATCGATCCGATCGACCTCCACACCATTTTTTGGAACCGTGTACCGCGTTGCTGGATCGGAAGCTTGATCTTCTTGATCTTCCCATCGAAGTATGCATTCAGCGATGTTGCGGCTAGCTGCAATACCAGGGGAATACGGGCCCGGCGCACAGGTAGTGGATCGAATGACAGTCTGGTGATCAACTCACCATCGCTCTCCACCCAGATGCGCCCGATCGGCGTTTCCACCACGGCCACATGAAGTGATGGAAAGAGTTGCGGAGTGTTGGTGATCGCCATCGGATACCTTCGCCGAAAATAAGGCGTGATGGCGTGGTTCACCGATGACTTCAACAAGTTCTTCAAGGATCTTGCGAAGAACAACAACAAGGAATGGTTCGATACAAACCGCAAACGTTACGAACAGAGTGTGAAGAAGCCGTTCGAGGCCTTCGTGGCGGAAGTGATAAAGCGGGTGCAGAAGCTCGATCCGAACGTGAAGATCGAACCGAAGGACGCCATCTTCCGCATCAATCGGGATATCCGCATCAGCAAGGACAAGACGCCTTACAAGATGACAGCATCCGCGATCGTTTCACGCGGTGGCCGCAAGGATCATGGCGAACCGGGGATCTATTTCGAGCTCGGCCCTGAACATGTGCAGATCTTCGGTGGAAGCTATGAGCCGGAAAAGGAGCAGCTGGAAATGATCCGCAGGAAGATCGCCAGCGATCCTAAAGCGTTCAAGAAGCTTTACGAGGCCAGGGAATTCAGGTCGCACTTCAACGAAATTGAAGGTGAAAGGAACAAAGTGCTGCCGCCGGATCTGAAAGAAGCTGCGAAGCTTGAACCATTGATCGCCAACAAGCAATTCTACTATCACGCCACGCTTCCGGCGAAGACGGTGACCGACCCGAAGTTGATGGACATCCTTATCGATCATTACAAGGCGATGCGGCCGATGAACGCATTTTTGAAGACCTCGCCGGAGAGCGGGAGATAGGTATTACCCCTGGTATATACTTTATAAGATGAAGAGCCTATCTCTGAAGTTGGACGACCAGGTGTTCGAGAATAGGGAAAGGTTGCTGACTAAGCTGAAGAAGAGCCGCGATCGTTACATCACGAAGCGCTTGATCTTCAATAATAAGCTTCATGAACGGAAATTACTCGAGAAGCGATACGCGAAAGCTTCGAAAGCCAGGTGATCTCCTACGTGTTCATCTCGATCGAAAGGGCGCCGGTCTTCAAAAGAACAGCGATGTAATGATCGATCAGATGCGTGCGATCGACGATCGCAGACTCATGAAGCGTCTTGGGAAGGTCGGATCCAAAGATCGAGGATGAAGTGTCCGAGCGATCGCGCTCCATTCCAGACCTTGACCATTGAAAGGTACTCAACAAAAAAGCCCGCCGATCGGCGGGCCTTCTCGTTATGATACCCCTCTTATCGCGCGGCGGTGGCCTCATTTCGGCCAACGAGTTCGATATTCAACTTCACGTCATCAGAAAGGACCATGTCCTGTGCACCGCTGCTCCACTTCACATCGTACTTCTGGCGATCGAAAGTGAGGTCGCCCGATGCGCGTAGTTCGCCGTTGTTCTCAGTGATCTGAATGTTCTGGATCGTTTCAGGATGCGTGATCCCACGGATCGTGAGTTCAGCGTTCGCCGTATTCCCGGAAGCGCTGGTGATGCGAAGCTTCGCATCAGGATGATTCGCCACATCGAAGAAATCAGGGCTCTTGAGGTGGTTGATCAGTTTGTCCTTCGTATAAGTCTCATCATAGGTGCTGTCCAGCGGAGCAATTGTATTTAGATCAACACTGAAATTGCCACCCACCAATTGTCCGCCCGCCACGGTCACAGTACCATCGGTGAATTTCACGTTGCCATGGTGCTTCTTCACGCCGAGCATCACACCCTCCCAACGGATGTTGCTCTGATCGGTGCTTACCACATAAGTGGCTTCCGTGGCGGTCCTGGTGGTCGTGGTATCGGCCGCGGTGGCACTGGTGTCCGCATTGTTGTTGTCACCGCACGAGGTGAACAAAGCACCTGCCATCATGGTGGAAAGAAGTTGGATCCTCATCGTTGTTGTTGTGTTAAGGGGTACAAAGAAATGAAAAAGCTTTCCATGGAAAATAAATTCCACGTTAAATTCTTCAACCACCCACACCGGCGGGGGTGCCTTGCTGGGTGAAGCGGCTGTTGGTCAAGGCTGTCTGGCGCAGGAGCGGGGATGGTCTGTACCGGTCTTCACCATACATCGAAAGTAACTCTTCCATACGCCTGAGGCACTCCCTGGCACCGATCTCATCGGCCCAGGCCAGAAGACCCTTCGGGTAGTTGACGCCCTTGGTCATGGCCAGTTCGATATCCTTGGCGCTGGCCACGTTCCAGAACAGAGCGTCCACCGCTTCATTGATCAACATGGCCACCACACGATCCACGATGAGCCGGCCTTTTTCTGCATCCACCGTTGTTCTCTGCGATTCCCTGGAGTAGTCGTAATGACCGCGACCGGTCTTGCGGCCCAACCGTCCGCTCTCCACCTGCCTTTGTTGGGTAAGGCTCGGCTTGTACCGCGGATCGTAGAAAAAAGCTTCCCACACGGTCCTGGTCACGGTAAGATTCACATCATTGCCGATCAGGTCCATCAACTCGAACGGTCCCATCTTGAAGCCACCGATCGCCCGCATCGCTTCATCTATTTCCGGCATGGAAGCAATGCCTTCTTCAAAGATCCTGATGCTCTCGCCATAGAATGGCCGTGCCACACGGTTCACGATGAAGCCTGGCGTGTCCTTGCAGACCACCGGCACTTTCTTCCATTCCTTCATCAGTTCGTTCATCTTCGGGATCACTGCCGCATCGGTCACAAGACCTGGAACTATTTCCACCAATGGAAGCAGCGGTGCCGGATTGAAGAAATGCAGGCCGATCACGCGCTCCGGTCTTTTACATGCACTGGCCATCGCTGTAACCGAAAGGGAAGATGTATTGGTGGCGAGCACACAGGGACCATCAAGATCCTCACAGATCGTTTCCAGTTCAGCAAAGAGCCTCTTCTTCACCGCCAGGTCCTCCACGATCGCTTCGATCGCGATGGAACAGCCGTTCAATTGTTGAATATCCACCACCGGTCTTATCCGGCTGGCGATCGCCTCAGCCTCGGCAGAGGAGATCCTGCCCTTTTCGGCGAGCTTCTGCAGGGTACGGCGCAGACCTTCCAAGGCGACGTCCACCGCATCGCCACGGGTATCGAAGAGCCGCACTTCATGGCCTGCCTGCGCCGCCACCTGCGCTATCCCCATGCCCATGGTGCCGGCCCCGATCACCGCAACCTTCATCTTTTCCATGACGCAAAGTTGGGGCGAGAAGCTTCAAATATGTTCGTTCATGGTCTTTGGGCGTTGCCCGGCCCACCCTGAACC
>JAEYYE010000357.1 GCA_023430945.1 Bacteroidota bacterium | reverse complement strand
GCCAAAAGCCGGCTGTTCCTTTTCTTGACGATCGCATTCAGGAAAGCTGTTGCTCCCTTTGGTGCGTGGGAAGTATCATCTGAACTATCAGTGAAAGCACCACCACGATCGCGGGTGCGATCAGATTGTACCAGAGGAAGGCGATCTCCATCTCCGAGAAATGGATGTAGAGGATGATCGCCTGCGCGATCAAGGCCGCAATGAAGACCGCCGTTCCTTCCACACGCTTCACGAAGAAGGCGACCAGGAAGATCCCCAGGATCGTTCCATAAAAGAGCGAGCCAAGGATGTTCACCGCCTGGATCAGGTTATCGAACAGTGAGAACACCGCGGCAAAAAGAAGCGCAAGCAACCCGAAGAATGCGGTGGCATAACGGGTGATCTTCACCTGTTGGGCGTCATTGCGATCGCGTTTCAGCACATCAACGGTGCTGGTGGTGGCAAGCGCGCTCAATTCCGCGGAAGTGCTGCTCATGCCGGCGGAAAAGATCATCGCGAGCAAAAGTCCGATGATCCCGATCGGCAGGTGGTTCATGATGAACGAAACGAAGATGTAGTCCTTGTCGTTCGGTTCCCGATCGGGCAGTTCGCTGCGGATCAGTGCGGTGGCCTCACCCCGTATCGATCGTTCTTCCTGCAATGCCTGATCAAGACCGTTGAATGCCTGTTCGCGCGCGATCGGATCGTTCCTCCTTACCGCATCAGCCCACGCAGCGGCATGTTCCTGTCGCGCATTGCTGTTCGTTGCATGCTGCTGTTCCAATTCCTTCAATTCCGTTGCCGCAGGCGAGTTGCGCAGATCGGCAAGGTTCGCCTCGTTCCAGTGGATCGGCGCAGGATCGAAGAGATAGAAAACAAAGACAAGTACCCCAGTGAGCAGGATGAAGAATTGCATGGGGATCTTCAGGATCCCGTTCATCCAAAGTCCCTGTCTTGCCTGCTGGATGCTTTGTCCGCCCAGGTAACGTTGCACCTGGCTCTGATCGGTGCCGAAGTACGAAAGTTGAAGAAAAAAACCGCCGATCAGACCGCTCCAGAGCGTGTAGCGTTCCGCAGGATCCCACGTTATGTCAATGATGGTCATCTTCCCGAGATCCTTGGCCAGTGTGAGCGATCCAACGAAACCGATCGGATCACCCAGATAATGCACAAGCAGCCCGAAAGCCGTGAAGATGCCGAGGAACATCACGGCCATTTGATGTTTGTGCGTTACACCCACCGCACGCGCTCCACCGGTTGTCGTGTAAAGGATCACCAGGCCACCGATGAAAACGCAAGTCCACGAAAGCGGCCAGTGAAGGATCTTGCTCAGTATGATCGCAGGGGCATAGATCGTTATGCCGGCGGCAAGACTGCGTTGGATCAGGAACAGGCCGGCGGTGAGCAACCGGGTGCGCTTGTCGAATCGCTTTCCGATGAATTCGTATGCCGTGTACACTTTCCATTTGTAGTACAGTGGAATGAACACGTAACCGATCACGATCATCGCCAGCGGCAACCCGAAATAGAATTGCACGAAACGCATCCCGTCCAGGTAACCCTGTCCCGGGGTGCTCAGGAAAGTGATCGCACTCGCCTGTGTGGCCATTACGCTCAAACCAACACCCCACCAGCGATTGTCGCTGCCGCCACGCAGGTACATCTCGCTGGTGTTCGAGTTGCGCGTACGCCATACACCGTACCCGACGATCAAGCCAAGTGTGCCCAGTAGAACAAGCCAGTCGATCGGATGCATCTACGATCGATCCAATTCTCCGATCGCGAGCTTCAGCCCCGCCATCACCAATTCCACATCCTCCATGCGCGTCGTTCCAACTGAAACGCGGAACCAATCATTATCATTCGCAGTACCGAATGCGAAGAACGGAACGATCCCAACCCCGGCCTTTTCGATCAGGTAGTAAGTGATATCCGCAGAGTCGCGCAGCACTTTTCCTTCACTCGTGCGTTTCCCGATCGCCCCGATCCTGACTGTGAGGTACATCGCGCCTTGCGCAGGGATCGCGTCCACAGGAAGGCCTTCCGATCGCAATTTCATGAAACCGTTGTAATAAGCGTTCACACGATCGGTGATCATCGATCGGTGATCCGCAACGACTTTATCAAATGCAGGATCATTGAGGAATCGCCCGGTCGCGACCTGCTCCGGTTTCGGTGCCCACGCACCGATGTGGCCCAGGATCGACTTCATCTTATCGATGATCACAGCCGGACCAAAAGCCCAACCCACGCGAACTCCAGTTGCAGCAAGCGATTTTGAGATGCCGTCGACGTAGATCGTGTACGGTCGCATTTCCGGCCGCAACGAGACTGGATCCACGTGTTGCGTATCACCCAACACCAGTTCCTGGTAGATCTGGTCGTACATCAGGTAGAGCGGTTTCCGATCGGTGCGCCGCGCGTTCTCTTCCAGCACCAGATCGCAGATCTCTGCCAGTTGATCGGCGGTGAAGGAAGTTCCTGTCGGGTTCAGCGGCGAACACAACACGAGCAAAGAAGCGCCCGAAATGTGCGGACGCAGATCGTCGGCTGTCGGCAGGAACCTGGTCTCAGGCGTTGCACAGACCTCGATCTTCTCCGCGCTGTGCAGGTAACTGTAGTGGTTGTTGTTCCACGAAGGCACCGGGTATACCACCTTCTCGCCGGGATCCACGATCGCCTTGAACGTGGCGTAGATCAACGGCCGCGCACCACCGGCCACCAGGATCTCATCCGCATTGAAGGAGAGCTTCTGTTTCCGATCGATGTATGCGCTGATCGCCTTGCGCAGATCGGCCGTTCCGTTCGCGGGCGGATAATTGCTGTGGCCTTCCAGATAGGCCTCGCGGATCATGTCGCGATACTTTTCCGGCAACGGAAAGATCTTCGGATCGAAATCGCCGATCGTAAGGTTGAAGATCTTCTCGCCCTGCGCGATCCGTGCATTGATCTCGCCACCGATCCGGATGATCTCCGATCCGATCAAATGCTCGGCCATTTCCGAAACCAGCGACGGCTTCAGCGCCGTTCCGATCGTGTTCATTGTAGATGTTGCTGTGCGCCGAAGTTAGCTGGATCGCAGCGAGTGAAGAAAGGCCGATCGGGCTGCGGTCGGGGCGAATTCCTGCCGGGTCGCGTCTTCGCTTCCAAAGCCGCACTCCCTGCGGTCGCTTGCGGGTTTTCCAGCTGCGCCGCTTACGCAACTTTCGTGTTGATCCAAGAATTTCTTGTCTTCGATCGATGATCTGTTGACGTCTCCGCATTTCCGGGCTTCAGCGGGCTCAGCCTGACAGCGCGGAAGGACAACCTCTATTCGCTCTTCACGCCATTCTCGCGCGGTGCGATCAGGTTCGCGAAAAGCCTGTATGCGCCCGGTACGCCCGCCGGCAATTCGCGGAAGAAACTGATGCCGGTGTAGATGAACCGGCCTTTGCCGTGGTCCATACTGATCAGCGCGCCTTTCAGCGGATCTTCGCCGGGATCGCTCCAGCTGATCACCGGCTTGTACGCCGGCTCGAATTCCTCCGCGAAATAGAGGCCGCGCTCTTGCACCCAGCCTCGCAGATCCTCCTGCGTGATCTTGTTCGGGTGGTTCAACAATGGATGCGCCGGATCGACGAAGGTGGCCTCTGCTTCCTCTACGGAAACGCGGCCGCGCCCGATCTTGAACGGCTTCGGACCGATCGTGGCTGGATCGAGCACCATGTCGCTGACGCCGGAAACACTGAAGCGTGGCGTGGTGTTGTACTGCACCACCAGCGTGCCGCCATTCTCCACGTATTGCAGCAGCAGCGGGTTGAGATGCTTGAGATCCTTGTTGGTGTTGTACGCGCGAATGCCGGTCACGATCGCATCGAACGCGTTGAGGGTTTCGATCGTTGCGGTGTTCGCATCGATCATGTCCACATGCACGCCGAGCTCCTCCAACGCCTGCGGTACATCATCGCCCGCGCCCTTCACATAACCGACACGTTTCGCTGTCACTTGCACATCGATCGGAACGAGCTTCACTTCGGCGGGCGAATACCAGATCTGCGGCATGATGTGCGGGTAGTCGATCTCGTGCATCGTTACCGTGGAATTCCCTTTCTCGCCAACGAATTCGAACTTCACTGCACCGGCCTGTGCATTTT
>JAEYYE010000016.1 GCA_023430945.1 Bacteroidota bacterium | reverse complement strand
CACATTGAAGGCGTTCATGATGATCATGAACGATGAACAGGAACTGATGTTCGCCGATCATGACGTTCAAAGAAGGGATCTTATCGTAGGCCTGAGACAGCGGATCATCCTGCAAAAAGGTCTGGAGATCAATTGGCGGCTAAGCCATACCGATCAATTGCCCGGCAACGCGATCAATACACTGGATCGTTCGATCCTCGTTCGCAATACCACACATGAGCGGATCACCGGCATGGCCATGATCGGTTACAGACCAACGGCATGGTCCACTCTGCGGATCGGTCTTAGGGCCTACCAGCAGCGATCGGAATTCCTGGTGGAGGATAGTGCTGCGGTCCTTTCGATCAATGGCGATCGGCAGATGGTCTTCACAGCGCTCAGCGCCTTTGGCGAGTTGAACGTGAACGGCAAATTCGGATCGCTCACGGCCGGTTACAAAGTGGAGCAGCATGACCTGCTCGGCAGTGCGATGTGCCCCAGGATCGCGTACACCAAGGTGCTGGGGCGGTTGCACGCGAAACTATCATGGTCCAATGCGTTCGGTATGCCCACCTTCATGATGTTGAACACGTTCGACCCATCTTCCGATCCGGCACCGGAATATGTGACCACCTACGAAGGCGAACTGGGTGCGACGTTCGGAAAAGCCACCCTGTTCACGATCCATCCATTTCGCACGATCATCTCCACACCATGGGAATTGTCGGACATTGAGGGATCTGACAGGTACCACCGATCAGGCGAGATCGCGCGCGAAGGTGCCGATCTGCGCGTCACGGCCGAGACCGGGAAGATCACCTGGTCCACCGGTTTTGGGATCAACCGCCCGGCCGGTGAGCCGCCTCCCGATCCGGAAGCGACCGATCTGCGTTCGCAAGCCAGGTTCTTCCCGGAACAACGCTTCACAGGTGTTGCGGCGTGGCAGGCAACAAGATCATTCACCTTGCGGACCGGCGGCACCTGGCGCAGCAGTATCATGAACGGTACGATGGAAGGATCCGTGCCGGGCATCTCAGCCTCCGAGACGATCCTCAATGCCGGTTCGGTGATCAGGCCGAAAGCATCGGAACGCCTTTCGATCGATCTGGGATGCAACAATATCCTTGATGTGGAACGTATGCTTCCATCCATCGCTGCTGCTGAACGTACACCCTTCATGCAGAACGGCCGTGAGTTCACCTTCAGCCTTATGTACAGGTTCGTGGAATGATCATCGGCAAAGCATATCGCCTGGTAATGCTTCTGGCCGCGGTGCTGCCCATGTTCCTGGGCGCACAGGATCGGGAGGATCTGCTATCCGAAGTTTCCAGGAGCAGGCCGGGAAAGGAACGTGCTATAAAACTGATCGAGATCTCCGAACGCGAAAGATCCGAAGGCAGGCCACGGTTCGCGGTGGAATTCGCCATACTGGGATCGGCAGAGGCCGAACAGAATGGTCTACGCCTGGAATTCGCCAAGGCGCAGATGCAGCTCTGTCTGGCGCACCTCGCGAAGGGCGATCATGAGAAGGCGATGGCCGCCTGTTTCCGCATCATCCGCGATCCGGAGTCGAGAGGCAATGGCATGTTCTCCAAGGCGACCGTGCAACTTGCGAGCTCCTACCTGCAGATCGGGCATGCGCAGAAAGTTTTGGAATTGCTCGCTTCGGCCAACGATGAAGGCTTGTTGATGGCAACGGATCGGCCAATGGCGCTGGAATTGGAGGCCAGGGCACGCGCCCAGGTCTTCGCCCCATTGGATAACATCGGGCATTGTGAAAAGGCACTTGCCGCCCTGGGAACCGGGGATGATGATGACCTGCGGCTGGAACTGTTGTCCCAACTGGCATCGGCGCAAGCAGCTTCAGGCAAAAATGAAGAAGCCCTGTTCACCGAACAACAGGTCCTGCAACTCGCCATATCCATGGATCGGCCCATGGAGGCAGGTGTATCGGCCAACAATATCGGTGAATTGCACCTGCGGCTGGGCCATGTGGATGAGGCGTTGAAAGCGTTCGCCAAGGGGTTGATCATGGTGGAGGATGTGCCGGCACTGAGAACGACCATGCAGATGAACGCAGCGCACGCCCACGCCAGGAACGGCGGCACTGAGATCGCCATGCGCATCATCGATGAAGCCGTACGTAACGCGCGCAAGGGCACGAACGATCGGGATCTGGCCAGGCTGCTCCGCACCAAGGCTGCGATAAGGCAGCTGCAGGGCGAATTGGGCGAGGCGCAGGACCGTGCCCTCGAAGCGCTCCAGATCGCCGAAAAGAACGACGACCTGGCCGAAGCGGCCGCAGCCTGCGCGTTGCTCGCCGGACTGTACGATCAGATCGATCTGGACGTGGAGGCACGAACGTACCGGAAACGGGCAATCCAGTTGGAAAAGACCATTCAGGCCAACAGCGATCGGCAACGATCGGAATGGGAGGCACAACTGATCCGCATGCAACGCGTGGAGATCGAGCAGTTCGAGCTATCCAATCGGGAGGAGAACAAGGAGTCCCGGTTGAAGGAACTGGCGCTGAACGCCGAGAACCATAAGAAGCAGCTTGAATTGTTGATGTACGAGAAACAACTGGATGCTGCCGCCCGGCGCGAAGCCCTGCTGGCCCGCGACCAGGCCGACCAGGCCCTTCATCTGGCGCAGGCCGCCCTGGAGAAGGAAAGGCAGGAACGCCTCATTTTCGATCTGGAGAACAACCGCATGTTGCAATCGCTCACCATGGCGCGCATGCAGGCCGAACAGAAGGAAAAACAGAAACATCTCGAACTGCTCGAGGAACGTTCACGCCGCATGGAAGCGAAGAGCCGGTCACTGGCTGCTGAGACCGCACGCAACAAGATCCAGGAACGGAACTACATCATCCTGGCCTCAGGGATATCTCTCCTCTCGATCCTGCTCTTCGCGGCATGGCAATCCACCCGCCTGAAGAAACGCACGATCTGGAAACAGAACCAGCAGATCCAGGGCATCAACAAGACACTTGCGGAAAAGGATAGCGACATACAGAGCAGCCTGAGCTATGCACGCACCATCCAGTCGGCGATCCTGCCAACCGAACCACAGCTCCAGCAGCTCATCCCGCAAAGCTTCCTCATCTACCGGCCGCTGGACCAGGTGAGCGGCGACCTGCCTTTCGTGAACCAGGTGGGCGATACGATCTATCTCGCTGCGATCGATTGCACCGGCCATGGTGTTCCCGCCGCCATGATGACCTTCATCGCGTACTACGGCCTCAACCAGCTGATCGGTGCTTCGCCCGATGTTTCCTGCAGTGAACTGCTCGATCGGTTGCACACACACGTGAGCGCCACCATGAGCGCCCGCAACGGTGAGCGCATGTATAATGATGGCATGGACATAGGTCTTTGCAGGTTCGATCAACGAACAGGCCGGCTCTCGTTCTCCGGCGCACAGCTTTCACTTTTCCACGTGCGCAATGGCGTGGTGCAAAGGATAAAGGGTGATACGCTCCCCTTGGGCGATGACCAATTCCAGCGGGCCACAGGATATACCGAGCATTGCATGCAACTGCAGGAAGGCGATACGGTGTACCTGTTCAGCGATGGCCTTATCCACCAGTTCGGAGGGCCTGACGGGCGGAAGAAATTCTCCCTGCGAAAATTGAAGGAGCTGTTGGAACATTCCTCCGAGGTGGATCTGATGGACATGCGTGATCGCACCGAAGCGTTGTTCAATGAATGGAAAGGCGAACAACCACAGACCGATGACGTGCTCCTGATCGGGCTTCGTTACGCGGCATAGGCGGAAGCGAAGGGATCATTCCAAGTTCTCTGGACCACCACTGCGATCAAACCATGATCTCTTTTGATGATCACCGTGGAATTCAACCTTTTGGAACATTCAATATTGGTTTTCGTATCACGTGCTGTTATTGAAGGACGAAGTCCCGTCGGATCCTAGATGCCGATGGGTACTGAATGAAGTGAAAGCCAAAGCACCGATGAAAATGGAACACGTCGAACCTCTCATCATCAAGGGAGGAAGATCGCTTCCTTCCGTTCATATGGATGTCGCACAGGGCATCTACAGGATCCAGGGTGTATCCATGCCGGAGAACGCCCGGGAATTCTATGCACCGGTGATCGATTGGATCAGGCGGGCCGTACCACACATGCAGAACGAGAGTGTGTTCTCCATCTCCCTTTCGTACTTCAATTCATCTTCCATGAAGGCCATCTATCTGGCGCTTGTGGAGATCGGCAAGGATCCATCTGCTGGAAAGGGGATCCGCATTGAATGGCACGTTGAGGATGATGATGATGTGATGACGGAAGCCGGGCTCACGTTCTCGGAAATGCTGGGTTCACCATTGGTCATTGTACAGGGTCTGCTGGAATGAACAGGGGATCGCGCAGATCGATGGTCTTGGGCTGGCAGCCGATGCCGGTCTTCGGTCATTCTTTTCCACGCACCTGTCTTGCCGCTGTTTGGATCCTCACCATCCTGGGTTCCTCCTCGATCCTTGCAGGATCCAATGCACCGCTGCCATTCACGGCTGGTGTACCGGTCGCCATGCCTCCGCCACCGGATTGTGGCACCACCTATTATCTCGATGCCAATGGAGTGCCCCAATCAGCGTTGGTCACCACCGCACCCACCGCTGCAGCTCTGGCCAATTACGATCCATGGCGCGATGCAGCACCGGGGATCCTTCTGAAAAAAGGTGGAAGTGGTGTGAACGAGACCGATCCGATCAAGTATCAACTCTGGAAAGTCGGGGACCAGCCGCTGCCGCTTGGATCGCTGGCCAGATTACATATCTGGACCGCGATGAAGGGATTCAATACGGCGAACGCAGGAAGCTTTACGGCCTATTTCGCCGATTGCCTGGCATCAGGCGGCGATTGTGTGGCACTTGCTTCGGTAACGGTGAGCCGGAATGATTGGGACGCGAACGACACCGGCACATGGATCGAAGAGATCATCGATCTGGGATCCGTTTCCCACACTTTCGGCCCGAACAGGAGGCTTTCAGTGAAGATCGTGGTGAACAGCGGATCAGCGGACGATATGCTGTTCGCTTATGATGCCGTGCCCTATCCGGCACGCTTGCTCGTAGGGCCCAGCACCGAAGGGATGCCAACGATCCAATGTCCTTCGAACATCACCACCAACACCGATCCAGGTTCCTGTACAGCGGTGGTGGTATATCCCATACCGGCGGGCGCTTCTCCTTGCAGTGGCGCAACTACCACGCTGATCTCAGGTCTGCCTTCAGGAAGTGCGTTCCCGGCCGGCACTACGGTGAATACCTACAAGGTGACCGATGCGATGGGCTTCAGCAGTACATGCTACTTCACTGTCACCGTGATCGATCAGGAAGCTCCTGCCTTCGTTCAATGCCTTGCGGATATCACCCAGCCCACCGATCCAGGTACCTGCGACGCCACCGTTGAATGGGATCCACCTCTTGCTGCGGATAATTGTTCGGTGAGCCTCACCCAAACCGGCGGCCCGGCGAATGGAAGCCAGTTCCCGTTGGGAACCTCGATCGTAGGTTACACCGCTACCGACCCTTCGGGGAACCAGGCGGTTTGCTCGTTCAGTGTGACAGTCGTGGATCTTGAACCACCACAGATCATCGGTTGTCCGGCTGATCTGGTGGTGCAGGCGGAACTGGGAAGTTGCGGTGCATTGGTCGATTGGGCGGCACCAACTGCCCTGGATGGCTGCAGTGCATCGATCCAGCAGACCGTTGGTCTGCCTGCGGGAAGCGTTTTCCCGATCGGCACATCCAACGTGGAATATTCGGCGATCGATGGGGCCGGGAACACCAGTTCCTGCAATTTCACCATAACTGTCACCGATCCGCAGCCGCTGGAAATTACTGGCTGCCCCGCCAACATTTCTGTTGAAGCTGACGGCTGTGGTGCCTTCGTTTCATGGGAAATTCCCGGAGTGATCGACGATTGCCCCGGGGCCATGATCAGCCAGACGGCAGGTCCATCAAGCGGCGATCAGTTCCAACCGGGTTCAACCGCGATCGAATACACGGCAACGAATGCACAAGGCGATACCACGATCTGTTCATTCACGGTCTCGGTGATCGACCAGGATGCTCCGGAATTGACAGGTTGTCCCACGGACATCCAATTGAATGTTGGAACTGACGATTGTGGCGCGATCGCGAATTGGGATGGACCGGTCGTGCTCGATCCGTGCCCGGGAACAACGTTGGTGCAAACCACCGGGCCATCGAGTGGAAGCATCTTTCCGATCGGAATGACGCAGATCACCTATGTTGCCACCGATGTGGCCGGCAACACGGGCACGTGCACTTTTTCGGTCACTGTGATCGATCTGGAAGCACCGGTACTTACGGGATGTCCGGGCGATATTCTGGTACAGAACGATCCGGGCCAGTGCGGCGCGATGGTCAACTGGGATCCGCTTCAGGTGATCGATCCGTGTTCAGATCCGGAACCTCAATTGATCGCAGGTCTGCCCAGCGGCAGCACCTTCCCCGTCGGTACCACCACGATCACGTATGAAGCAACGGATCAAGCCGGGAACTCGGCTCAATGTTCCTTCAACATCACGGTGGAATACGGGGGAGCGCCGGTGATCACAGGATGCCCCGGTGATCTACTTCTAGAGACGGACGCCGGAAGCTGCGAAGTGCCCGCCACGTGGACAGAACCCACCGTTAACGGCCAGTGTTCCGATGCAACGATCGTACAGACCGAAGGCCCTCCCAACGGAAGCCTTCTTCCGATCGGAACGACGACGATAAGTTATGTGGCCACGAACGCGGGGGGATATTCAACGACCTGTTCCTTTTCCATCATCGTATCGGATCCGGTGGCGCCGGTCTTCACATCGTGTCCACCGGACCAGAACATATCCAACTATCCCGATCAATGCGGAGCGATCGTGGAATGGACCGCTCCTACTGCCACGGACAATTGCATGGGGGTGAATGTTACGCAGACCAGCGGACCCGCGAGCGGATCGTTCCTTCCCGTGGGGACCACTGTGATCACCTACACTGCCACGGATACTTCAGGCAACAGTGCGACCTGCACGTTTTCGATAACCGTTACGGACGATGCGGCGCCGATCGCGATCTGTACCTCAACAGTTCTTCACCTTGACAACACTGGGACGGTAGAACTGGACCCTGTGATGATCGACGGTGGAAGTTCCGACAATTGTGGGATCGCCGAAATGCTCGTTTCACCTGGAACTTTCAGCAACACCGGCACATTCGAAGTAACGCTCACGGTGATCGACCTGGCAGGCAATGCTGCCGAGTGCACTACGACGATCGATGTCGTTTCACCTGTCCCTCCCGTGGCGATCTGCAACGATCTCACGATCCTTCTGGACGGTAGTGGCAGCGCCCTGATCCTGCCGGCGCAGATCGACGCGGGCAGTTACGATCCCGATGGCACCATCATACAGATCACCATCGATCGCAATTCATTCGGTTGTGATGATCTTGGAACAACACCCATAACGCTCACGGTGACGGATGATGATGGTTCCTTCTCCACCTGTTCTTCCACCGTTACCGTTCTTGATCCGATCGCACCCCTGGTGGAATGCACGGACCTGTCGCTAGCCCAGACCCCCGGCGGCAATACGATCGCACCCTGGGAAGTTATCGCTTCAGCATCCGATAATTGCGACGCCTCACCTTCGATCCAGGCTTCTCCCCTCACCTTCACCTCCACAGGCGACCATTCCGTACATGTAACAGCCACCGACCAAAGCGGGAACGTGGCGGAATGTGATGCGATCGTAATGATCGTTGCGCCGGACGCCGAAGAGGCATTGATCGTACCGGCAGGCTTTTCACCCAACGGAGATGGCATCGCCGATCTGTGGGAAGTTCAAGGCCTTGCAGCGTTCCCTGGAAATGAACTGATCATCTTCAATCGCTGGGGATCCGAATTGTTCCGTGCATCACCCTACCGCAACGATTGGGATGGCCGGGTGGATGGAGATGTTCCCGCGGGTGTGTATTTCTACCAGCTCGATCTCGGCAATGGCGATGAGCCGCTCACCGGTTACATCCAACTGAACAGATGATCAGGCGTACACTCGTCCTTCTCATCTGCCTCGTAACGGGGTGGTTCGCGGCTT
>JAEYYE010000353.1 GCA_023430945.1 Bacteroidota bacterium | reverse complement strand
GACATGGGCAAGGTTTCGATCGGCGAAACGGTGGTGCTCGGCTTCTTCGGTCAGCAGGGCCTCGAGCTGAAGGAGGACAAGCGGATCCTGGAAGTGGTGCGCGAGATCGCCGATGTGATCCCGCTGGCGAAAGGCCGCACGCTCACGGCCAGCGGGTTGTTGGAGCGCTTCATGTTCGACAAGGAGCAGCAGTACCAGTACGTGAGCACGCTGAGCGGTGGTGAACGGCGCCGATTGCACCTGTGTACTGTGCTGATGAAGAATCCGAACGTGCTGGTGTTGGACGAACCGACCAACGATCTGGACATTCCCACCCTGAACGCGCTGGAGGATTTCCTGATCGACCTGGATGCCTGCCTGCTGGTGGTGAGCCACGACCGCTTCTTCATGGACAAGGTGTGCAGTAAGCTGCTGGTGTTCGAGGGCGAAGGGAAGATCAAGGAGTGGGTGGGCAGCTATACGGAGTTGCGGGAGGCGCATAAGGAGAAAGAGGTGAAGGTGGAGAAGGCGGAGAGAATGGAGAAAGTGCAGAGGGCGGTGCAGGAGGTGAAGACGGGATCAAAACCCGAGGTGAAGAAAAAGATAACCTACGGCGAAAAGCTGGAATTGGAAAAGTTGAACGCGGAACTTCCCCAACTGGAGAAGAAGAAGGAGGAACTGATCGCATCACTCGGTGATGCGGGCGCCGATCACGAAGAGATCACAAAGCGTGCCGTGCAGCTGGATGAACTGACGAAACGGATCGAGATCCTGGGCGATCGCTGGCTGGAGCTGAGCGAGAAGGCGGAGGGGTGATCTTTTCCGATCTGATCGGATATTCTTTTTGATATTGATCCTCTACCAAGCAGAAGATCCAGTACCATGCCAGTTCCAAAGAAAGTTGCCGAGCGTTTGATCGCAGGTATCAAGCGTTATCAACCGATCCTTCAAGCGGCACGCCAGCGTGATGTCGGAGAAACAGATACGGTCACCATCATCAAAGACAAGCTGGCGGATGTGTTCGGTTACGACAAGTACACTGAATTGACCAGTGAATATGCTATCCGCGGAACCTACTGCGACCTGGCGATCAAGCTTGATGGGAAGCTGACGACATTGATCGAGGTGAAGGCGATCGGCATCGATCTACGCGACAATCACGTTAAGCAAGCGATCGATTACGCCGCGAACCAAGGCGTGGATTGGGTGCTTCTGACCACTGGACTAAGATGGTGCGTCTACCATGTTCAATTCAGGAAACCGATCCAGCACGAATTAGTGGTCGATATCGATTTCTCTTCAGTGAATCCAAGATCGGAAAGTGATCTTGATCATTTGTATCTCTGGTGCAAAGAAGGATGGCAACGATCTGCCTTGGGTGATTTCCATGCGCAAAAACAGGCATTGAGCCGATACTATTTGGGCGCACTTGTGCAATCCGATGCATGCGTGGATATCATTAGAAGAGAATTGCGAAGGATCACCCCTGACATACGCATCACGAGTGAACAGATCCGCGCCGTGCTGATGAATGAAGTACTCAAGCGTGAAGTTGTGGAAGGTGAGAAAGCAGATGAGGCAAAGAAGATCGTGGCCAAGGCAGCGGCTAAACCATTGCGAGTGCGATCAGGCTCAACAGAGATCCCGGTCGTTCCGGTAATTCCAGATGAAACTTTGGCTGGCTAAGGATCAGTCCAGTAAAAAGCCCGCCTTCCGGCGGGCCTTCCAATTTCGTCACACTCCCCCTACTCCGTCAACGTCATCCGATCCCTGCCGGGTTCCGGTTGCATCAACACATCGAACATCATTTCGCGGGTGCCATCGATGTTCGGCCTGCCGGTGATCTCGATCCGCTGCGCGATGAAACCGCGTGCTTCGATCTGCATGGTGCACTGCTGGTCCTGGCCGAGCAGCATCATGAACCGGCCTGTATTCTCGTTCGTGTTGTACACACCGATGATCTCTTCACTGATCGGATCGGTGAGCAGGATGCGCGCTTTCACTGGTTCATCGTTCGCATCGGCGACAAGTCCGCGCACGAAAACGTGATCGAGCTGGCTGCCTGGGAAGGTGATCTGATAGATGTCCTGCATGCCGATCCCGTTCTGCCGTTGCGAGGAGAAATAGCCGGTGAAACCATCGTCGCTAAGCGAGAAATAGATATCGTCGTTCACCGTGTTGAGCGGATAACCGAGGTTATCTGGTTTGTTCCAGCCGTTCATGAATGGATCGACCAGAACGGCTTTGAAAATGTCGTAGCCGCCCATCGTGTTGTGGCCGTTCGAACTAAAGAATAGTGTGGTGCCATCGCTGTGCATGAACGGCGCATCTTCATCATGGATCGTGTTCACGGTAGATCCAAGATTCAACGGCTGGCTCCATTCACCGTTCGGCAATCGGCGGATCCGGTACAGATCGCGGCCACCAAAACCTCCCGGCCGATCGGAGGAGAAGTAGATCTCATCGCCGCCAGGTGCAATGCTGGCGCTGGGTTCATGGTACTTTGAATTGATCTTATCGGTCATGAGCGTTGGTGCCTGCCACTGCATCGCATGCGCACGTGCTTCGTACAGATCGCCTGAAGCAAGGTCCTTGCTCGATCGGTAGATGATCATTGAACTTCCATCGGGCGCCAATCCCACTGTGGCGTCATGGTTATGAACCGAGTTGAGCACCGGTCCGGCGTTGATCGCCTGTGTCCACACACCATCGATCTGGCGCGCCACATAGATGTCCTCGAGGTATTGTCCTGTCGCATCCTTCATTCCACCGCGGGCACCTGCGCGCCGTGAAGTGAAGTACATGGTATTTCCATCGGCTGTCACCAGCGGACAATAATCGTGTGCGGTCGAATTGATCACGGCGCCCATGTTCCTGATCTTCACATCCACGGGTTCCTTCACCAGTTCCCTGGCATTGCGGCTCATCGCGATCGATCGGTCCACTTCGAGATCCTTCACGTCACGCACGTTCAGTTGCTTGTACCGCTCCATCAATTCGATCGCTTCGGTGAACCGGTGCTGCCAGTGCCGCGCCAGACCGAGCTGCAGGTAGGCTTCCGTGTGATCATGGCGCACCGCCCGCTCGAAATAGGGCACCGACCGCTCCCGATATTCGGGAATGTTGGCCAGACAGAGCCCGTATTCATAGGCCACCTGTGCGAACGCGGTATCGATCGGTACAAGCCTCTTATAAAGCTTCGCCGCTTCTTCATACTCCTCGGCCTCCAGCAGGTTCTTCGCCTGATCATGCATCTTGTGGTGCATGGCCTTGAAACCTTTCTGGGCGGATATTGGATTCGAGGCGCAGAGCGCCGCCAGACCTATCACGATGATACGCATGTGAAGCACGTTGGGGGATGGAGCTTGGCTTACCGGTGGAAGTTGAATGAGACCGGTGCGGACCGGATCGACATGGTCATACGCAACGGGGGTTCGCCGGGTTCGCTTCTGCGTGCGCTGATCGCCTGTTCCTTCAGGATCGATCGCAGGCCTGGCCTCAGCATGGGCCGATCGGGGTGTACGCATTGTCTTCTCATGGCTTCCAGTAAAAGGTCCATGAGATATACGCGAAAGGCCGCCCGAAGGTTTCAGGCTTCAGGCCGGGCGGGATCGGGACTATGGCGGGCCCGGATCCTGGAAACGCTCATCGGTGATGAAATCCGTATCGGTGAGCGTGTTCAGGAATGCGAGCAACTGCGCTTTCTTCTGCGCCGTGAGCTGGAGCCCGCCCTGGGTGAATTTCATGTTCGGATCGATCGTGGGCGAAGGTTGTCCGCCGGAATCATAATGCCCGATCACTTCCTCCAGGGTCTGGAAACGGCCATCGTGCATGTATGGCGCTGAAAGGGCCACGTTGCGCAACGTCGGTGTCTTGAACTTTCCCATGTCCTGCGGAAGCCCGGTCACCCCGCCCCTTCCCGGATCGGAAAATTCACTGTCCAGCCCGTTGTTGCGGAAGATCCCATCGGTGAATCGCCCCCCGCCATGCGGATGACAGTGGAAACAATCCGCACCCAGCTGTCCGCCCTGGCCGAACGCGGGATCGCCGCCTTCCATCTGCGTAAGCTGGAAACCGAGCGCCTCCTCCGGCTCCAGTTGGGTCTCGCCGCGCATGAACTTGTCGAACTTCGAATTCGCACTGATCATGATGCGCAGGAATTGCGCGAGCGCCTTGGCCGCCTTCAGTGAATCGATAGCGGGCGAACCGAACGCCTTGCCGAAAAGTTCCTCGTAGGCCGGATCGCTCTGAAGCTTGTACACCACGTTCGGCCACGTATCGTGCATTTCGATCGGGTTGGTCACCGGCTGAAGCACCTGTTCTTCCAGCGTTGCCGCACGGCCATCCCAGAAAAAGCTGGTTTCCCAACCCAGATTGATCAGCGCCATGGAGTTGCGGTTGCCCTGGATCCCATCGATCCCGGTGCTGAACTGGTTCGCTTCGGCAAAAGCGTTCTGCGGCGAATGGCACGTGCCGCAGGACATCGTGTTGTTACCCGAAAGCCGTTCCTCGTAAAAAAGGTACCTTCCGAGCTGCACTCCTTCCACCGTGAGCGGATTGTCCGGCGGGATCAACATGGGCGGCATGTTGGAAGGGATCTGCAGATCGTAGGGCGTGGGCGGCGGGAATTGCGCCGAGCCGCCACCAGGCACCGGTTGGGGTACTTCAGGCGGATCGGGACGGCGGCATGCGTTCAAGGTGAAGATCGCCAGGAGCACAAGACCATATCCAACCCATTTCCGCTTCATCCCCACCCTTTTTTCAGGCCCATGAATTTAATGAAAAAGATCGGATCCACCAGACCGAAATTTCAATCGATCGTGAAGCTTTCGGCAACATTCCGGCTCAGTTTCATCGACAGTGGAACGTTCATTCCGTGTGAAAGGTATTCGTCCGCAAGGTCGATCGTTCCGCCTTCGTCGCTATGGAAGAAACTGTCGATCGCCACGCGCACGGTGATGGTGGTGGTATCTCCATCCACCACCTGGATCGGCAGTGAAGGTTGCAGATCGATGTTCACGTAGGCCGTATCGAAACCGGTATGGATCGAGAAAGTGTTCGGGAAGGCGCCGTTGCTGCCGGGGATCGTATCATGCCGGCCTTCGAATTTGGTGAAGATGTAGCCCATGGTCCAATCCCAATGCATGCCGTTGGAAGCGCTCAATGGATGATCGTTAGCGTACAGCACCGGATCGGAATGGTTCAACTGTTCCGTTACGCCGAGCCCCATGTTGAGGCCGCTCCAATTCCCACCGTCAGCCGGCAGGATCATTTCGATCGGGCCGTTCGTGAGGTCGAAAAGGTTCACTTCGGTCAACTGCGAATAACCCGATCCCTGGATAAGCCTGATGTTGCTCAGGTAGAACCGCACCAATTCCACCTGAACACGATAACCAGAGATGTTCTGCTGTTCGGTGAACGCCTGGAAGGGCGCACCCTCCCATTCGGGGATCATCTGCAGGCGCACCCAACCATCACCCTGCGGCGCCACCGCCGGATCCTTGTGGCAGGAAGACAGAAGCAAAGCGCCGGAGGTGGCCAGAATGATAAATCTGAGAACGGACATCTGATCGGTGGTCGACGTTGGTTACGTGCAACGAATTTAAGCGTTGATAAGTTGCTGCGTTCCCCCGCTGATGGTACTGGCACGGCCGGTCGCTGGAAACTATCTTCGGCAACAATGTTCCAGGTACTTCATAGCTCGGCCGGCGCGGGGAAAACACACGCCCTGGTGAAGCATTATCTCGGTCTTTGCCTCGCAGGCGGGGAGCCATCGGCGTACCGCCAGGTGCTCGCCCTCACCTTCACCAACAAGGCCGCAGGCGAAATGAAGGAGCGCGTGATCGATTACCTGAAGGAGCTCGCGCGCGATGAGGCGCACGACGCGCGGATCGCCAACGTGATGGAACATCTGGTGGCCGTGGCCAATGTGGATCGCGCGGTGATCGCCCACCGCGCGAACGTCTGCCTGGAGCATATGCTCCACCATTGGTCCGATGTGGCGATCGGCACGATCGATGGGTTCACGCGGAAAGTGGTGCGCCCATTCGCGCGCGATCTGCAGCTCGACCATGATCTGCACATGACCACGGAGGAGGAATATTACCGCGACCTCGCCGTGGACAAGCTGATCGCCGAAGTGGGCGTTGATGAACGGATCACCACATTGCTCACCGAGGTCTGTCTGCAGCTGCTCCACGACGAACGCAAGTGGGATCCCGAACGCCCGCTGAAAGAGCTCAGTTGCGAACTTTCCAAGGAAAGTTCGATCGCGCCCCTGCAGGAATTGCGGAAGTTCCCGCCAGGACAATTGAAGCCACTGGCCGATCGCTTGCGATCGGAAGAAGTGATCCTGCGCCGGAAAGTGAACGATCTGGGGAAGCAGGCACTGCTCGTTCTGGAGGAAGCCGGCGTCGCACCAGAGGATCTTTCCTACGGAAAGAACGGGATCTACAGCTATTTCAGGAAACTTTCCGCTTTCAGCGACCTGTGGGATCCACCGGGATCGAACACGCTGAAGACGATCGAAACAGGCAAATGGAACTCAGGGAAGGCCGCACCCGCAGTGATCAGCTCGATCCATTCCATTTCCGGTGAACTACTGAAGATCTACGACAAGGCCGAGCAGCTTCGCGAGGAAGATCATCGCCGTTATGTGGTGCGGCGCGCGGTGGCCCGAGAACTGCTTCCCGCGTTCGCGTTGCATGAACTCGACCTTCGCCTCGAGCAAGTGAAGCAAGGCGATGCGGTCGCTTTCTTCAGCGATCTCACGCGCAAGGTCTCACAGGTGGTGATGGATGAACCCGTGCCGTTCATCTTCGAGCGGCTCGGCGAGCGCTACCGCCATTTCCTGATCGATGAGTTCCAGGACACCAGCCTGCAGCAATGGAACGCGCTGCTGCCACTGATCGACAATGCGCTCGGTTCCGGCGGATCGGCGCTGCTGGTGGGCGATGCGAAACAGGCGATCTACCGCTGGCGCAACGGCGAAGTTCGGCTCTTCGTGGAATTGCCGAGGCTTTTCGGCCGCACCGATGATCCGATCGCGGAGGAACGCGAACGTACGCTGGTCCGCAATTTCCGCCACACCGATCGGCTGGAGCACAACTACCGGTCCGCAGGCACGATCATCGAATTCAACAATAACCTTTTCGCGGCGCTGGAACAGCAGCTGCCCGAACATCTTCGACCGGTGTACGCCGATCATGAACAACTGGTGATCAAGCAAGATCCAGGGTTGGTGTGGATCGAGAAACTTCCAAAGGAGATCACAGGCGAGGAACGTACTTCCGAAATGGTACGCTTCACGCTCCAGGCTGTGAAGGATTCGATCGAAGATGGGTTCGCCCCCGGGGATATCGCTGTGCTCGTGCGCAGCCGCAGCCTTGGCCGCACCATCGCCGCCGAATTGGTCGCAAGCGGCCATGCGGTGGTCTCACCGGACGGACTTCAGCTTTCCGGCGATCCGGTGATCGAATTGCTGATCGACATGCTCCGCTTCCTGCACACCGCCGATCCGGAAGCGGCCGCGCGGATCGCGCAATACCGGGCGATCGTTTCCGCGGAAAAAGAAGCCACCGAGATCGGTCTTGGCGTGGAAGGCGAAGAACTTCCCGATCCGCTCGCCCTGCTGCGATCATGGTTGAAAGAGAAGGGATCGCCCCGGTTGCGCACCACGCTTTCAGCCCTGATCGGCGAACTCGCACATGCGCTTGGGCTGCAGCCATCGGCAGATGCTCAATTGCTCACCCTGATCGATGAAGCGTTCACGTGGAGCACGGATCACGGGCAGGACATCGGCGGTTTCCTCGAACATTGGGAACGTGCCGGAGAGAACCGCAGCGTTGATCCACCGGACAACGGACAGGCCATACAGGTGATGACCATACACCGATCGAAAGGCCTGCAATTCCCGGTGGTGATCGTGCCCAACACGTGCATGAGCAGCAAGGGTGATCTCGGCGACAGGATCTGGATCGAACCGGGTGATGCGGTACCTGAATTGAACGTTGCCCTGGTGCGCAGCGGCAAGGCGCTTCGCGAACTTGAACTTCCGGAATTGGAGGAGGAAGCAGCGCTCTCCGTTCTCGATTCGCTCGATCTGCTCTACGTGGCCTTCACGCGGCCCGAACAGCGGCTTTATGCGAAAGTGCACGAATACGGTGCCGATGGCATCACGCGTGAACTGCTCCGTTTCATGGAAGAGAACGCCGGCGATCGCCTGATCCATGGTGAACGCACCGGGCCATGGAAGAAGCGCCGATCCTCGGAAATGGCATTCCTGAAAGAGGTTTCCCATGGAAGCGCAGGATCACCGATCGCTGTGCGTTTCGAGGCGCCGCGTGAATGGGATCCCGCCGATCCCGATCCGTTCCGCTCGCATGGCGACCTTTTGCATGATCTGCTCGCC
>JAEYYE010000382.1 GCA_023430945.1 Bacteroidota bacterium | reverse complement strand
TTCCTGTAACGATGGCAATGCGAACACCGGGAATGATACCTGGAACGCGAACTGCCAGTGCGTTGGTCAGCCGATCGATTGCGCTGGTGTTGCCGGTGGAAATGCAACTCCAGGATCGGCTTGCAATGACAATAATGCGAACACGATCAACGACACATGGAACTCCAACTGCCAGTGCGTTGGAACCGCTGTCACCTTCGATTGCCTCGGCGTAGTGAACGGATCGGCCTTGCCGGGTACTTCCTGCAACGATGGCAATGCGAACACCGGGAATGATACATGGAACGCCAACTGTCAGTGTGTTGGAACCGCTGTCACCTTCGATTGTCTCGGCGTAGCGAACGGATCGGCCATGCCGGGAACTTCCTGCAACGACAATAATGCGAACACGATCAACGACACATGGAATTCCAATTGCCAGTGCGTTGGAACCGCTGTCACCTTCGATTGCCTCGGCGTAGCGAACGGATCGGCTTTGCCTGGAACTTCATGCGATGATGGAAACGCGAACACGATCAATGACACGTGGAATGCGAACTGCGAATGCGTTGGAACGACTGTCACCTTCGATTGCCTCGGCGTAGCGAATGGATCGGCTTGGCCTGGAACTTCATGCAACGACAATAACGCGAACACTATCAATGACACGTGGAATGCGAACTGTGAATGCGTTGGAACGACTGTCATATTCGATTGCCTCGGCGTAGCGAACGGTTCGGCTTTGCCTGGAACTTCATGCGATGATGGCAATACGCTCACCGGTAATGACAGCTGGAATGCAAACTGCGAATGTGCCGGGCTTCCGCTGGATTGTGCCGGCGTCCCCGGTGGATCCGCAGTGATCGATGACTGCGGGACTTGCGCCGGTGGTTCAACAGGCATCGATCCCGATCAGGATTCCGATCTTGATGGGCTGTTGGATTGTCAGGACATCTGTCCCTTCGCGAACGATCCCGAACAGGCTGATTTCGATGGGGATGGGATCGGCGATGCCTGTGACAATTGCACGTGGACCTATAACCCCGACCAGGCCGATACCAATGGTAATGGTATTGGTGATGCCTGCCAGTATGCGGCGATCGTGGGGATAGTGGAGATGAACGGGAACTTCGGCCTTGCGATGCATCCCAATCCCACGCTGGGAACGGTTGAGCTTGCAGGTGATCTCACCGGTTTCGCTTCAGTGCAATTGCATGACATGGCCGGATCGCTGGTCTTCAGTGCTCCGATCGCGACACGATATGATCTTGGCGCCCTTCCAATGGGCATCTATGTGGTAACTGCGCTCGATGCGGATGGCAGACCGCTGGCGCATTCCCGGCTTGTGAGGCAGTAAGCAGGCTTTTGGGAAAATGAGGAAGCCTCCGCACGCCGGAGGTTTTTCTCATTTCAAGTGGCCAGGATCCGGAGGATCCTGTACAGATCCTGATCGAGTTCCTTTCTCTTTCCGATCGCAAGTTCGAACGGTGTGTATGAAACGTTGCCGTTCACTATTCCCACCATCACGTTGCTTTTTCCATCGATCAATGCCTCCACCGCAGCCACGCCGGTGCGGCTCGCGAGCAACCGGTCATTCACGGTGGGCGATCCGCCGCGCTGCATGTGCCCGATCACCGAGACCCTTGTATCGTAATGCGTGAAACGCTCCTTCACCTTTTTCGCGATCTCGAAAGCGCCGCCTTCCTCATCACCTTCGGCGATCACCACGATGCTCGAGGATTTGGTCCCGGCCGAATTCGCAAGTGTCTCCACCAGATCATCGATCCTTTCCTTTCGTTCGGGGACCATCACATATTCCGCCCCGCCCGCGATAGCACTTGCCAGCGCAAGAAAACCGGTGTCGCGGCCCATCACTTCCACGAAGAACAATCGATCATGTGATGAAGCGGTGTCACGGATGCGATCGATGGCCATCAACGCCGTGTTCACCGCAGTATCGTAACCGATCGAATTATCGGTACCTGCAAGATCATTATCGATGGTGCCGGGCAGGCCGATCACCTTCACACCGTGCTCCTGTTGCAACTTCAACGCACCGGCGAAAGTGCCATCACCACCGATCGCAACCAATGCCTGTACACCATGTCGATCCAGGATCGCTTTGGCTTTGGACCGGCCTTCGGGCGTGCGGAATTCCTCGCTACGTGCCGATCGCAGGATGGTGCCACCACGCTGGATGATGTTGCTCACATCACGCGGGCCCAGTTCCCTGGTGCGGTCGTGGATCAGTCCATCGAAACCACCCAGGAATCCGGTGACCTTCATCCCGTTGAAATGTGCTGTACGCACCACCGCGCGGATCGCAGCGTTCATTCCCGGACTATCGCCGCCCGAAGTGAAAACGCCGATATGCCGCAGCGGTGCTCCCAGGCTCATTGCGCTATCACCTGGCTTGCAAAGAACCGGTTGCCTGTGCTGTGGTCGATGATTATGCAGCTATAGATCCCGGCAGCAAGCGTTCCACGTTCAATGCGAATTTGTGAGGCGGGAAGACCATCCTTGCTCAACACGATCTTTCCATTCATGTCGATCAGATGTACCGATGAATTCCCTGAATTGCTGGAGAGATCGATCGCAAAAGCATCCATGAATACGGTCGGATGGATCGTGATCGAATGGTGCTGCGCTCCAGCTATGCCTACAGTGCTTCCCGGCAATGCGTACACATCGTTCAGGGCGCCGAGGTAGAGGTTCTCCTGATCGGCGTGGAACTGGTTCTGGTTCAATTGATCGGTGGCTGAAAGCCCGTTGTTGAATACGCTGAACGAGGCACCATTGTCGAGTGAACGGTACACCTGCGAACTTCCGGGACCCGTGGAGATGATCGCGTACAATTTTCCATCGTAGGCCACGAGTTCACCGCGCGCCGGCGCGGTGGGTGCGCCTGTGGCCGCAGTGCTCCAGGTGGCTCCATAATCATCCGTGCGAAGCACGCCGAAACTGGTGATCGCGATGATCCGGCCACCCACGATCTGCAATGAATATGTGATGTAGTTCACCGATCCAAGCAGTTGCCAGCTCAAGGCCTGATCCACCGAACGGTAGATCCCAACACTCGTGGCCGCGTAGATGCCTGTTGCATCATGGTCGATATGGTGCACGGTGAGATTTGTGCTCATACCGGAATGCCCCATGGACCAACTCGTACCCGCGTTCGTGGATCGGTAGATCCCGCCACCAGTGGAGATGCTGCCCGACATAACCGCGAGAGTGACATTGCCCACCTCGAAGAATTTCGCGGCATACGTGGAGTTCGCCGGGATCCCGTTATTCATCAATTGCCACGTATCGCCTTCATCGGCCGATCGATGGATCCCGGTATTGTGACCGGCGAAAAGAAAGCCGTTGGAGCGGCCTACCGATCGGACGAGATTGCTTGGCATCCCTGTGATCGCCGGCTCCCATGTGGCGCCATCATTCTCCGATCGCAATATGCCGCCACCGGCGCCGTAGCTCGAAACAAGGATCGCATCATCGATGGTGGTGATGCTCTGCACGGAAGCTCCCACACCGAAAGGTTCCCAGGTATTCTGCGCACCCACGTTGATGATGAGAGAACAAGAGACCATAAAGGGGAGGAGTCGCGGTTGGAGCATGTGTTCTTTTGATGGATCGCAAAAGTAATGGGAGCAGCATCGCAACCGTGCGTGTCGCTGAAGGCTTACTTCACTTTGATCATAAGGGGATCCCTGGATACCGATCCTTGCTGTGCTGCGTTGTTCCACCATTATATGAGTGAGCCATGAATGCCGGAGATCACCTTTACCTCTTCCTTCCATTGGCGATATTGTTCTCGATCGGATGCAACAAGGAGGAGGATCCCCCGGCGCCGGAACAACCTGTGGAGCAGCCCGAGGTATTCACGACAGTGAAAGTGGTGTTCACGGATACCGAGCCGATCGGCGGTGTGTACGAAACGTTCGAATTGATCCACAAGGACCTTGATGGGGCCGGTGGAAATGATCCTGTGATCGTGGCCGATACGATCCCGGCAGGCCGTTATTACAACGTTTCCATCAACCTGAGGAATGAAAGCGTATGGCCTGCGGTTGATCTTACTTCACAGGTGCAGGCTGAAGCAACGCAGCACCAGTTCTTCTTTGAATACACAGATCTGGCATTGACGATTTCCGGATCGGATCTCGATGCGAACGGAAAACCGCTCGGGCTGACCTTCAATGTTTACACGCACGCCCCATCGGAAGGTCAGCTATCGATCACGCTGCGGCATGATCCCGATAAGGATGCGGAAGGAGTGGAGGCGGGCGATATCACCAACGCGGGTGGCAATACCGATCTGGAGGTGGAGATCCCGGTGATCCTGTTGTGATCAACCTTACAGCGGATCGGGAAATCGATCCGCCATGGACCGGATCCCATCGATCACCTTCGCCTCCTGATCCTTCTTGAATTGGAGCAGGCGTTCATCGATCTGTGGATCGGCGGTGGCCATGATCTGGGCGGCGAGTATTCCCGCATTGCGTGATCCATTGATCGCCACGGTGGCAACGGGTACACCGGCAGGCATCTGTACGATCGATAGAAGTGAGTCCCAGCCATCGATCGAATTGCGCGACTTGATCGGTACGCCGATCACCGGCAGGACAGTGAGCGAAGCCACCATTCCAGGCAGGTGCGCCGCACCACCCGCACCTGCGATGATCACCTTCAAGCCCCGTTCATGCGCCGTTCTTGCATAAGTGAACATCCGCTCCGGCGTGCGATGGGCGCTCACGATCGTAAGTTCGAACGCCACCTCCAATGATCGAAGCACATCGGCCGCTTCCTGCATGATCTCCAGATCGCTGGAGCTGCCCATAATGATCCCTACCATCTGTTATCGGATATTGTGTGCGTTGGATCGGAAGTTCATGCTGATGGCTGGGTCTGTCGCTCTTCTGCAGGAACGATCCGGCAATGCACCTTCGTTACCGCGATCGCCTGATCGAGCTGTGCCGGATCGCCAGCCGTTACGGTGATGTGGCCCATTTTCCTGCCCGTGCGCGTCTCCTGTTTTCCATAGAGATGCACGAAAGTGCCGGGCATGTGCAGCACGTCATCAAGGCCTTTCACCATGGCAGCACCCGATCCATTTTCGCCAACGAGATTGATCATCGCAGCAGGAACGTTCAACGTTGGATCGCCCAGCGGCCAGCCCATGTAAAGGCGAAGCAACTGATCGAACTGCGAACTTGAACAGGCCTCTATGGTATGATGGCCGCTGTTATGCGCGCGCGGTGCTGTTTCGTTCACCAATAGTTCGCCTTCCTTTGAAAGAAAGAGTTCAACAGCGTAGACCCCGGGATGTGCGAATGCTTCCGCCACACGCGCTGCGAGTTTTCGCGCCTTGGTCTGAAGTTCCTTGCTGATCCGTGCCGGTGCGCGCAAGTGATCCACAAGATTGAACCGTGGATCGAAGACCATTTCCACCGGATCGTAGGTGATCTGCGTTCCCTTCCCGTTCCGTACAACGATCACCGCCAATTCAAGTTGAACATCCACTTTTTTCTCCAGAACGGATGGCCATTTCCAATCGCCGCTGATGAAGGATCCGGCATCGTTCAAGGGCATCACTCCTTTGCCATCGTAACCTCCGCGCCTGGTCTTCAGGAAGGCTGGAAAAAGATCATGTGATGACAATTCCTTCTCAGATCCGATCAATGCGTACGGTGAAGAAGGTATGCCGTGTTCGCGGTAGAATTCCTTTTGGAGTCCTTTGTCCTGGATCGTGCGAAGTACCGAAGGATCGGGGATCACCGTCTTTCCCATTTCCTTCAGCGCTTCAAGTCCTTCAACGCTCATATGCTCGATCTCCAGCCCGATCACATCGGCGTTGCGGCCGAATTCGATCACCGCTTCACGGTCATTGAGCGATCCAACCACGAACCGATCGGCCAGCCGCGCGCACGGTGCGGACGGATCGGCATCCATCACATCGATCGCCACATTGTAGCGGAGCGCGTTCTCAATGAACATGCGGCCAAGCTGGCCACCGCCGAGTATCGCGATCCGTATGGCTCCCATGGCGGCAAAGATAGCCGCACGCCTGCATCACTTCCGGCGCCTCGAGGATCCCGGCCGTTTCATCTGCACGATCCGTTTTCCGATCGTGAACTGCAGGCTCCGGCTGCGCGGGAAAAGTGCATCATCCTCCTTGAACAATGTGGGCATGCCACTGTAGTACCTTACAGTGAGGTCCAGGCCCGATCGCAGGTCGTAACCGGCGCCGAGCAGGAAACCCGCATCGAAGCTCTTGATCCGTTCGCGCACATCGGTGGTCCCTTCCTTATCCAGCCGCTGTGCGATCATCAATTTCCCGAACTGGAAGCCTCCCTGCAGGTTCACTTCACTGTTCAGGAAATACTTCGCGGTGACCGGTGCATGGATGTACAGTGAGCGGATCGATGAACGATCGCCATCCGGTTCGATGAAGCCGGTGCCCATCATGGAAAGCAGCACTTCAGGCTGAAGCTCCAGCCGTGCGGCCGCAGGGATCGGGAAGTACGCTCCGGCCGAGAAACCGGGAAGCATGGTGGTCCTGATGTTGATCGCACGGTAGGTGTTCAATTGCGGACCGGCCTTTACGCCGAGCCCTGCACG
>JAEYYE010000314.1 GCA_023430945.1 Bacteroidota bacterium | reverse complement strand
GATATGTCCAGTACTGGTATGACGGTTGACGTCCTCATGTAAGAAATGCGTTGGAACCGCGATGACGCAACGAATTCGCGACGCAACTCAGTTGCAATTTTTCGTTTGGTCGTATTGTCGTCAGAGTTCAATTGCATCTGCGTTGCGTTACCGTCGCGTCGTTGCGTCGTCGCGGTTCAATTTCTTCATAGCGTCGCCAATTTCCGGTCGATCAACCCCATCAGATACTCCCGCCATGCCTCGTTCTGTACCCGCTCCAGCACATCGCTGGCGAAGGCATGGGCCAGCATCTTGCGCGCCTCGGCCTCGCTCACACCTCGTGATCGCAGGTAAAACATTCCTTTCTCATCCAGCCTGCCGATGGTGCATCCGTGACTGCACTTCACATCATCCGCGTAGATCTCCAGCTCGGGCTTGGTGTACACCTTGGCATCATCGCCCTGCAGGATGTTCGCGTTGCTCTGGTAGGCCCGCGTACGCTGCGCATTCTGCCGCACATACACCTTGCCGTTGAAGACGCCCGTGGCCTTTCCACCGATGATCCCTTTGTAGAGTTCGTCGCTGGTGCAGTCGGGGGTGTCGTGGCCGATGTAGGTGTGGTTATCGCAGTGGGTGCCGCCGTTGATCAGATACACCCCATTCAATTCAGCGTGGGCTTCCGGACCGGCCAATGACACGGCGAGATCGTTGCGGATGAGGCCGCCTTCCAGCGTGGTGGTGTCGATGCTGAAACGGCCCTGGGAATTCACCTCCACCTGATCCAGACCGATCATCGTTGGGGCATTCGTGGCGTTCTGCAGCAGGTGCAGGGTGAGGTTCGCACCTTCACCGATCACGATCTCACGCACGCTGTTGACGAGGCTTCCTTTCACCGCTTCCGACGTCACGATTTCCACGATCACTTCGGCCTCGGCCTCCTCGTGCAGCATGAAGAGATCACGCGGCTGGATCAGCACCTTGTCCTCGGTGATCACATGCAGCACGTGCAGCGGCCTGGCCAGCTTCTGCCCCTTGGTGATGAGGATGATCAGGCCATCAGTGGGAGAAGCCGTGTTCATAGCGGTGAAGAGGCGGTCGTTGGCAGTGCGGTCCTCACCCTGTTTCACGGTGGCTAGGCCACCGTAGTGCTTCTGCACCGGGCCGTGCGTCAGGTGATCCTTCAAAGTATCCACCACGATGCCCTTGCCCAAAGCCTTCAGGTCATCGCTCAGGTCCGCGCGGAAATGCCCGTTCACGAAAACGATGCGGGTGGCTTCGAAAGGCAGTCGCGCCGGGGCGTGAAATTTCGCGCCCGCTTCCAAATTCTTCTGTGGCAGGCTGTAGTTCTCCTTGAAGAGGCGCGCCACGCGGGTGTACTTCCACGCTTCGCTCTTCGTGCCGGGCACAGGAATGTCGTGCGCCGCTCCGAAGGCCTCGGCGGCGCCGGGCCATGTGGATCCTTCCAGCAGGGGAAGGATGGTGCTCTTCGTATCTGTTGTCGTGAGAGTGCTCATGTCGTTGGGGCGGATGATCATCCACCCTTACAGGGCTTCCGCCCTTAGCCAGTCATATCCTTTTTCCTCCAGCTCCAGCGCCAGCTCTTTCGCTCCTCTGCGTACGATCCGGCCATCGGCGATCACGTGCACGAAGTCAGGCACGATATAGTCCAGCAGGCGCTGGTAGTGCGTCACCACGATGAAGGCGTTGTCCTTGCTGCGCAGCTTATTGACGCCGCCGGCCACGATCCGCAACGCATCAATGTCCAGGCCGCTATCGGTCTCGTCGAGGATGCCCAGTTTTGGTTCGAGCATGGCCATCTGGAAGATCTCGTTGCGCTTCTTCTCGCCTCCGCTGAAGCCTACGTTCAAGTTGCGGTTCATCAGGTCGGGATCCATTTCCACGAGCTTGGCTTTCTCACGCATCATGGCGAGGAAATCCTTGCCGCTGAGTTCGGCTTCGCCGCGCGCTTTGCGGCTCTCGTTCATCGCGGTGCGCAGGAAGTTGAGGTTGCTCACACCGGGGATCTCCACCGGGTATTGGAAGGCCAGGAAGATGCCTTTCCAGGCGCGCTCTTCCGGAGCCAGTTCAAGAAGGTCTTCGCCGAAATAGGTTACGCTACCGCCGGTGACCTCATACTCTTCACGGCCGGCAAGCACATTCGCCAATGTGCTTTTGCCCGAGCCGTTGGGCCCCATGATGGCGTGTACTTCACCGGGCTTCACTTCCAGTGAAAGTCCCTTTAGGATCTGCTTGCCCTCAATGCTGGCGTGCAGGTTGTTGATCTTCAGCATTCCTTTCATACGTTTTGATCTTGTATGCCGATCGATTGATCGCGCTTCAAATTGTTCAACCTACCGATCCCTCTAGACTCACCGCCAACAGCTTCTGCGCCTCCACCGCGAACTCCATCGGTAGCTGGTTCAGCACCTCCTTGCAGTAGCCGTTCACGATGAGCGATACCGCCTTCTCCGTCTCGATACCGCGCTGGTTCAAATAGAAGATCTGGTCCTCGCCGATCTTGCTCGTCGTGGCCTCGTGCTCCACCATCGCGCTGGGATTCTCGCTCTCGATGTACGGGAACGTGTGCGCGCCACAACGATCGCCAAGCAATAATGAATCGCACTGGCTGAAATTCCGCGCGCCCTTCGCGCCACGGCCGATCTTCACCAGACCGCGGTAGCTGTTGTTGCTAAAGCCGGCACTGATGCCCTTGCTCACGATCGTGCTCTTCGTTCCCTTGCCGATGTGCACCATCTTGGTGCCGGTATCGGCCTGTTGACGGTTGTTGGTCAACGCCACGCTGTAGAATTCGCCGATGCTGTTGTCGCCCTTCAGCACGCAGCTGGGGTACTTCCATGTGATCGCGCTGCCGGTCTCCACCTGTGTCCAGCTGATCTTGCTGCGCTCGCCAAGGCAGAGGCCGCGCTTGGTCACGAAGTTGTAGATGCCGCCCCGGCCATCCTTATCGCCCGGATACCAGTTCTGCACCGTGCTGTACTTGATCTCCGCATCCTTCAGCGCCACCAGCTCCACCACTGCCGCGTGCAGCTGGTGCTCATCGCGGATCGGGGCGGTGCAACCTTCCAGATAGCTCACGTACGCGCCCTCATCGGCGATCAGCAGTGTGCGCTCGAACTGGCCGGTCATCGCCTCGTTGATCCGGAAATACGTGCTCAGCTCCATCGGGCAGCGCACGCCCGGGGGTATGTAGCAGAAGCTGCCATCGCTGAAGACCGCGCTGTTCAGCGATGCGAAATAGTTGTCCGTGCGCGGCACCACACTTCCGATGTACTTCTTCACCAGATCAGGATGATCTTTCACAGCATCGCTGAACGAACAGAAGATGATGCCCTTTTCCTTCAACGTCGCTTGGAAAGTGGTTTTCACGCTCACGCTGTCGAACACCACATCCACCGCCACGCCAGCCAGCCGCTTCTGTTCTTCCAGCGAAATGCCCAGCTTCTCGAAGGTCTTGATCAACTCCGGATCGGCCTCATCAAGGCTGTTCAGCTGCGGCTTCTTCTTCGGCGCGCTGTAGTAGTACGCGTTCTGGTAATCGATCTTCGGGTAATGCACGTGCGCCCAGTGCGGCTCCTCCATCTTCTGCCAGATGCGGTACGCCTCAAGACGCCATTCGAGCATCCACTCGGGCTCATTCTTTTTCGCACTGATGAACCGCACGATATCCTCGTTCAGCCCCTTCGGCGCCTTCTCGCTCTCGATATCGGTAACGAACCCGTAGGCGTACTCTTTAGAGGTGACCTCGCGCAGGATATCGTCGGTGTCTTGTGCCATACTCAGTTGACGCCGCCAAGGCGGCTATTGTTTGAACCGCGACGACGCGACGACGCAACGAATTCGCGACGCTTTTCAGCTGCTTCATTTCGTTGGGTCGTTCTGTCGCCTGAGTTCATTTGCATTTCACGTGTTCGACGCCGCCGTGGGCGGCTATTATCTTGAACCGCGACGACGCGACGACGCAACGAATACGCGACGCCATTCTGACGCGATTCTTCGTTGAATCGTTCTATCGCGGAGGTTCATTTGCATTTACGTTGCATTACCGTCGTGTCGTTGCGTCGTCGCGGTTGACCTGCATTTCCGTTAGCGTCGTTGGTTCATTTTGCGTTCCCGTCGCGTCGTTAGCGTCGTCGCGGTTCAACCCGCATTTCAAATGCTGAAGCTTTCCCCACAGCCACACGTCCGGTTCGCGTTGGGATTGACGAATTGGAAACCCTTTCCATTCAGTCCACCGCTGAAATCCAACGTGGTGCCCAGCAGGTACAGCATGCTCTTTTTGTCGACAACCACCTTCACGCCATTGTCCTCGAACACCTTGTCACCGTCCTTCAGCTGATCATCAAAGCCCAGGTCGTACATCAGGCCGCTGCAGCCGCCGCCCTTCACGCCCACGCGCACGAAATGCTGAGGCCCACGGCCTTCCTCGCCAAGCAGCTTGGTCACCTGTGCCTTCGCGTTCTCACTTACCTTGATCATGGTTATTTAGAGTGGTTCTAAACAAGAAGGATTTCCGGGCGCAAAGGTACGGGTTACATTACAGATAAAGGTTGATCGGACCTTCGGCAAAGATCGGACAGAAGACGGATCTATTGCTAACTTATATGCCAGCCGATCGACGGAAAAACAGCCGATCGATGAAGAGTGAACGAGCAACGTACCATAGTACACCTGGACCTGGATAGCTTCTTCGTAAGTGTGGAATGCCTGCACAACAAGGAATTGATCGGAAAGCCGGTGCTCATCGGTGCGGACAGCGATCGGGGCGTGGTGGCCTCCTGCAGTTATGAAGCGCGCAAATTCGGCATCCGCAGCGCCATGCCCATGAAGATGGCCAAGCAGCTTTGCCCGGAAGCGATCATCCTGCGCGGCAACAGCGGCGAGTACATGGATAAGAGCGATGAGGTCACCGAGATCATCCGCGAGCATGTGCCGCTCTTCGAGAAGAGCAGTGTGGATGAATTCTACGTGGACCTTACCGGAACGGAAAGATTCTTCGGCGCCCTGAAGCTTGCCACCGATCTGCGTGATCGGATCAGGAAGCGAACGGGGCTGCCCAACAGTTTCGGGCTCAGCATCAATAAAACGGTGAGCAAGGTGGCCACCAATTGCGCCAAGCCCGACAACTACAAACAGATCGAACGCGGCACTGAAAAAGGTTTTCTCGCGCCCATGCCGATCGAGCGGATCCCCGGTCTGGGCAAGGTGACCGCACATCTCCTTCGCAGCATGGGCGTTGCGCGGATCGCGACATTGCAGGAACTCCCGATCGATCTGATGGCGAGGCTGCTCGGCGAACACGGCCCGGTGCTCTGGCGCAAGGCCAATGGCATGGACGATAGCCCTGTGATCGCATGGCACGAACGCAAGAGCATCAGCAGCGAACGCACCTTCGAACGCGATACGATCGATGTGGCCAAGCTGCGCGGCATGCTCACCGCCATGGCCGAAAGCCTTGCCTTCCAACTGCGCATGGGTAGCAAGCTCACCTCCTGCATCACCGTGAAGATCCGGTATGCCGATATGAACACGCATTCCAAACAGATGCGGATCGGTTACACCGCATGCGATCATATCATCCTTCCCACGGTGCACGATCTGTTCCGCGCATTGTACGATCGGCGCCAGCGGATCCGCTTGATCGGCGTGCGCTTCAGTCATCTTGTAGGTGGCGGCCACCAGATGGATGCCTTCACCGATACCGAGGAAGCGATGGGACTTTACCAGGCGATGGACAAGATCCGCAAACGTTTCGGCGATCGCACCGTCATGCGCGCCAGCGGCATGGATGCGCGCAGCATCGGCCGCATGGACAATCCCTTCGATGGGCAGGCACCGATCCTGCTGGCGAACAGAAGAGCATGAATTCGATCGGATGATCGGAAAGTGAGATGATCAGATGATGGGCTTGGTAGTGGCATTGTCACCCTGAGCGGAGGCGAAGGGTGGGCGTGCCCCCGCTTGATCATCTCCGGGCTTCGCCCGCCGAAGCTTCAGCGAAGGCAGGGTCGCGCTATGAGTTTATCCTGAGCCTGTCGAAGGGCTGCAAGGCTTCGGCCGCAAAGCCGGCCTCCAGGCTTTCCGCTCCTATCGCTCACGCATATCCGATCGAACCACGAACACGACCACCCCAACGTTCTGCTCAACCCAACAATGCCCCGGCGATCTTCAGATCGGTCTCAGTCGTGATCTTCAAGTTCCGTTCCTCACCGTTCACAAGATGGATCGGTGCACCGATCCGTTCGAGCATGGTGGCCTCATCAGTGAAGTTCGCATCGAAAGGTTGAGCGAAGGCCTTTCTGATCAACGAAAGTTGAAAGCATTGAGGCGTTTGCACGGTCCGCAACCGGTTGCGATCGATGGATCGGCTTTCATTTTCGTTCACTTCACGCACGCTATCCTTCACCGGGATCACCGGAATTCCCGATCCATGCTCCATCGCCGATCGGAAGCATCGCGCGATCAATTCCGATCCGATCAGTGGCCGTACGCCATCATGGATCGCCACCAGGCCATCATTTTCGATCCGCTCCAGGCCCGCCTTCACACTATGATATCTCTCCTTGCCGCCGGTAACGATCCGGTGCGCAACAAAAAGATCGTGTTCTTCGCAGAGCGCGTTCCATGTGGTGATGTGTTCGGCCGGAAGCACCAGCACAAGTTCGATCGCAGGATCGAACGCATGGAACGCGCGGATGCTGTGGAACAGGATCGGTTCGCCCTTGAGCAGAAGGAATTGTTTCGGGATGTGCGCGCCCATGCGCTTTCCCGATCCGCCCGCGACGATGATGGCACTGTGCTTCATTCCGATCCAATGAAAAAGCCGCCGATCGGAGAGATCATGCGGCTTTCAAAATACTTCAAGGTCGTTAGATGATGAGCATCGCATCTCCATAACTGAAGAAGCGGTACTTCTCCTTGATCGCCACTTTGTACGCGTTCCAGACGTGATCATATCCACCGAAAGCGGCCACCATCATCAGCAGGGTGCTTTCAGGCATGTGGAAATTGGTGATCATGCTGTCGGCAATGCTGAATTCATGCGGCGGAAAGATGAACTTGTTCGTCCAGCCATTGTACGGCTTGATGTGATTGTCCGTGCTCACACTGCTTTCCAGCGCACGCATGGTGGTGGTGCCCACGCTGCACACACGCTTCTTCATGTCCTTGGCCTTGTTCACGATCTTGCAGGCTTCCGGCGTGATGATCACCTGTTCGCTGTCGGTCTTGTGCTTCGTGAGATCCTCCACTTCCACCGGACGGAATGTGCCCAGGCCGATGTGCAGGGTGATCTCGGCGAAGTTCATGCCTTTCAATTCCATCCGCTTCATCAGTTCGCGGCTGAAATGGAGGCCCGCTGTTGGCGCCGCAACTGCACCTTCCTCCTTCGCGAAGATCGTCTGGTAACGTTCAGCATCCGCGGGTTCCGTCTCGCGCTTTATGTAGCGTGGGAGCGGCGTTTCACCCATTTCGGTGATCGTGCGCTTGAACTCATCGTACGTTCCGTCGAAAAGGAAACGAAGTGTGCGCCCACGGCTGGTGGTGTTGTCGATCACCTCGGCCACCAATTCATCATCCTTGCCGAAATAGAGCTTATTCCCGATCCGGATCTTGCGGGCCGGATCGACGATCACATCCCATAGCAGGCTGTCGCGATTCAATTCCCGCAGCATGAACACTTCGATCTTGGCACCGGTCTTTTCCTTGTTCCCCCACATGCGTGCAGGGAAAACGCGGGTATTGTTCAACACGAAGACATCGCCTTCGTCGTAGTAGTCCAGAATGTCGCGGAACTTCTTGTGTTCGATCTTCCCATCCTTGCGGTGCAGCACCATCAGGCGGCTGCCA